>JBCCOR010000077.1:0-11688 GCA_039025295.1 Acidobacteriota bacterium | reverse complement strand
TGGTGCGCGATCCGGCGCGCTGGCGCCGGGCGGTTGCGGCGCTGGTCGAACGCTTCCGGACCCACGGGCGCCACTGGCAGATCGGCCAGGCGATCAACCGCAGCAAATGGGGCGCCTGGACCCTCGATGAATACCTGCGCCTGGCGCGCGACGCGGCCGCGATCGTGCGCGACGGCGATCCGCACGCCGAGGTGCTCGGCCCGGCGGTGATCGACTTCGAGCTGCACGTCGCGATGGCGGTGCTCAACGCCCGCCGCGCGCCGCATTTCGACGCCCTCGCCGGCCTGCTCTACGTCGACCGCCGCGGCCAGCCCGAGAACCGCCAGCTGGGCTTCGACAGCGTCGGCAAAGTGCTCCTGCAGCAGGCGATCGCCGACACCGCCCGGCGCTGCGACGGCCGCAGCTGGATCACCGAGATCAACTGGCCACTGTGGCAGGGCCCACACGCACCCGCCGGCCGCAGCGTCGCGGTCGACGAGCAGCGCCAGGCCGACTACCTGGCGCGCTTTTACCTGCTCGCGCTCACCACCGGCCAGGTCGAACGCGTCTACTGGTGGCGGATCGTCGCACGCGGCTACGGCCTGTCGTTCCTCGACGCCGACGGCAACATCGCCCGCCGGCCGGCCTTCGACGCGCTGCGCACCCTGCACGCCCAGCTCGACGGCTGCGTCTCTCTCGGAAGCGCAGCCGCGCCCGCCGGCGGCCATCTGCTGCGCTTCCGACGGGCCGACGGTGACGAGATCTGGGTCGGCTGGCGACGCGACGAGGCCGACGACGGTCTCGCCGTCAGCCTGCCGCGTCCCGTGCGCGTCGTCGTCGAACAGGACGGGGGCACCGCTCCGCTCCGCGCGGACGCGCAGCGCCTGCCGCTCGCACCGTCGGTGCGCTACGCCCATCTTTCGCCCGCAGCCGGCGCGGACGTCGACTGAGGATGCGGCCGTGAACCAACCTGTACAGCGAGACGATCTGACCATCGGCGAGCGCGCGCACGACCCGTCGCCGGCCGAGGCGCGCGCCCTGCGCGGCGCCGCCATGCCGGTGCTCGACCGCATCCGCGCCGATCGCCACGCCTCACACGGCCATATCGCCCGACTGCTCGGCTATTTCGAAAGCCATCTCTTTCGCGTCGGCGTCACCCTCAAGCGCCTGCGCTACGCCTGCGGCATCCGCGACAACAGCGCGCTGATGAGCTTCCATCGCGATCTCGGCCGCACCCCCTATCTCTATCTGCAGGACGCCCGACTGACCACCGGCGTGCGCCTGCTCGCAGCGACCTCGCTCCCGGCGCACCGCATTTCGGCGCTGGTCGGCTACCGCTCGCTGCACGTGTTCGGCCGTGCGATGACGCGCTGGTGCGGCTGCGGACCGCGTCGCCTGCGCCAGCTGATCGACGACCAGCTGGCACTGCCGAAGCCGCCGCATCGCCGCCACACCGCGCGTCGCCGGGCGTACTTCCAGCTGCGCGATCGCCTGCGCCAGACCACGCCGACGCTCGCCATCCTGGTCGCCGACGACAGTCCGCTGCGGCCGCTGGCGCGCCGCGCCCTGCTCGACTTCGGCGCGCCCGACACCGCTCCCGACGGCGTGCTGCCGCTGCCCGGTGCGCCGCCGATGCGGCTCGAGCGCACGACCCTCGAGCGCGTGCGCGCGCAGGTGATCTACGACAGCCTGGCGCGGCGATCGTGGGACGAGCGGGTCGCGCTGGTACGCGCCGTGCCGTTCCACACGCCCGTGCTCTTCGATCGCCTGCTGACCGCGTCACAGCGCGAGGGCCGCCGCAGCCGCCACGGTGGCGTCGAGCTCGCGCAGCTCGCCCTGCACAGCCTCGAGGCCGTCACCGGCAGCGCCCACCACGCCCTGGCGGCGCGCGGCTGGGCGTGGCTGGGCAACGCGCGCCGGCTGGTCGAGGACTATCCGGGCGCGGCGCGGGCGCTGACGGCGGCGGTGTGCGCGCTCGACGCCACCTCCCGCGACAACGCGCTCGAGCGCGCCGATCTGCTGCACATCCGCGCCGCGCTCGAGCGCGATCGGCGCGCGTTCGACCGCGCGCTCGAGCTGCTGCGCAACGCACTCGGGCTCTACCGCTCGCTGGGCGAAGGCCACGCGCTGGCGCGCGCGCTGATCACCCGCGCCACCATCCGCCGCATGCAGCGCCAGGAGAGCCTCGCCCTGGGCGATCTGACCCGCGCGCGCGCCCTGCTGCGCACGGTCGACGATCCCTATCTGAAGGTCAGCCTGCACCACGAGCTGGCGCTCTGCCTGTGCTACACCGACCAGCTGCTGGACGCGCGCGAAGCCCTGCTGATGGCCGTCGATCACGCCAGCGCACTGCCCGAGCTGGGCGATCTGACGCTGCGCATTCGCTGGCTCGAAGGCGTCATCGCAGCACGCAACGACCAGCTCGACGACGCCATCGCGCTGCTGCGCACGGTGTACCGCGGCTTCGGTCAGCTCGGTCGACCGGTGCCGGCTGCGCTCGTCGCCCTCGACCTGGCCGGCCTCTATCTGCGCGCCGGGCAGCCGCAGTACGCGAGCCATCTGCTGCGCGCCGCACTCGCGACCTTCGACGGCATCGAGGTCCCCGGCCGCGCGCGCCAGGCGCTCGATCTGCTGCGCGCCGCGCTGCGCACCCATCGTCACATCAGCTTCCGTCAGCTGCAGGCGACGCTCGGCACCCTGGTGACCGACGTCATGGATCCGCGCTGAGCGCGATCCGTCGCGCGGCGCAGCTCAGGCGTCGGCGTTGAACGCCGCGTTCCGGGCGATGGCGCCTTCGGGATCGTCGTCGGCGAGGCAGAGCGCGCGCAGGTAGTCGAAGCGATAGATGCCGGTGGCGTGGCGATCGCTCCAGACGATGTGCACCGCGTAGTTGCCCACGGGTGCGATCTCCACGGGCTCGACCGGCCGCGGCGGTGGCTTGAAGACGATCTTCGTCACGCTGTGCCCCTGGCACGCGGCGCACGGGCAGTAGCCGCGCACGCGGTCGTAGTCGAGCGTGCCGGTGAAGCCGTCGGACCAGGTGAGATGAAGCGCGCGCTGCGCGGGACGACGCTCGATCGCGGTCAGGTAGGTGGGTTCGTGCATCCCATCGATTCTACCCGCGTCCATCCGCGCTCAGACGCCGGTGACGATGTTGAAGATCCAGCCGAGCAGGAAGAGCCCGATCAGCCCCCAGCGCATCATCGGCGAGAGCCGCGACGGCAGCTCAGGCACCGGCCGGTTGCGCAGCGCGCACAGGCCGGCGTAGAAGCCGCCGGCGAGAAAGAGCGTCCAGCCGAGGGTCGGCAGCGGATGGTAGGTGAGCGCGTGCAGCACGTCGAAGCGGCCCAGCGCCAGCGCCGCCCGGGTCGTGCCGCAGGTCGGACAGGGCAGGCCGGTGATCGTCTTGAACGGGCACGGCGGCACCCAGCCGGCCAGCTGGGCACCGAACGGCGACAGCACCACCAGCAGCAGCACGACGCCGCCCCACAGACAACCGAGCTGACGATTGGACGTCATGCGGCGATAACTCTATGCGCTCAGCCGGCGCCGGCCGCGAGCGCGCCGCCGAGCGCAGCCGCACCGGCCATGGCGAGGCCGCCGAAGCAGACGCAGCAGAGGATGAGCGGAATCAGCACGGCCAGAATCGCGCGTCCGACGCCGATGCCGTGGACCTCGTCGAGGCCGATCACCATCAGCACCAGCGTGCCGACGAACGAGATCAGGCCGCCGACGATCGGAATGGCATTCGCCAGCTGCACCAGCGCGGTGTAAGCGGTCACCTGGAACGTGCCTTCGAAGCCCGCGTCGCGCTCGCTGCCGCCGGTGATCAAGACACCCAGGTGATAGAAAGCGGCCGAGAGCAGCAGCACGAACACGCCCATGAACGGACCGATGATCACGTTGAGCAGCACGCTGCCGATCCCCGGACGCGACGTGAACTGCGATGCGTCGATGTCGAGATCGAGCGCCTCGATGAACGTCTCGATGCCGGGTCCGCCGCCGAAGAGCATCGACCACACGGTCGAAATCATCAGGCCGACCGTAAACATCAGGGCGCCGAAGAGCATCGGACTGAGGTAGTCGCCTTCCTGGCGCAGGCGTGCGAAGGTCGCCCGCGGCTGCGTGATGAAGAGCTGCACCGTCTCGATCAGGCTCGGCATGAAGCCGCGCTCCTGACGGACGTCCCACGGCAGCGGGGCCGTCGCGGGCGACGCCGGCGGCGGGAACGACCCGCCCGGCGGCGGATACGACCCGCCCGGCGGCGGCGCGCTGGGCGGGGGTGGCGCGCTGGGCGGGGGCGGCGGTGCGTTGGGCGGCGGCGGCGGCGGTGCGTCGTGCATCAGCGAACTCCTCGGACGCGGCAGCCCGCGGCCGGTGCAAGGCGTGAACGGAACGGATCGAGCTTACCCATCGAGCCTGCTCAGTGTACGAACCTGCGCGACGCGATGCCAGTCCTCGGCGTGTCCTCGAACGATCGATGGGCGCCGTCGCGCGTACGGATCGCTCAGCCCGCCACCGCCAGCGCGCCGGTCAGCAAACCGCCGAAGACGAGCACGCCCAGGCACGCACAGCACACCGACATCGGCACCGTCACGGCCACTGCTGCGCGCGGCAGGCCCACGCCGTGCACCTCGTCGATGCCGATCACCGCCAGCACCAGCGTACCGGCCAGGGCGAGCGTGCCGCCGACGATCGGCACCGCGTTGGCCAGCTGGGCGAGCGATCCGTAGGCCAGCACCTGAAGCGTCCCCGCAAAACCGACCGCGCGCTGGCTGCCGCCCACGAGCAGCAGCCCGAGGTGGCAGGCCAGGGCCGAGAGCGAGATCGCGACCGCGCCCAGAAGCGGAGCGATGAACACATGGATTAGCAAACCACCGAGCCCCAGCAGCGACGCCACCGACTCGGCTTCGAGATCCGGCTCGACCAGCGTGATGAACGTGTCGAGCAGGGGCATGCCGGTCAAAAGCAAGCCCCAGAAGGCCGCGCCCAGAAGCCCAACGGTGAACATCAGGGCGCCGTAGAGCACGGCGCCCCAGACGTCGTCGTCCTGACGCAGGCGTGCGAAGGTGATCCGCGGCTGCGTGATGAACAGTTTCGTCGTTTCGATCAGGCTCGCCGTGACGCCACGGGCGGCGCGCTGCGACCACGGCACGGGCTGGGCGGCATGCGCCGGCGGCGGCGCCGCGCGCGGCGGGGGCGGCGGGAGAGGAGGACGCTGCATCGACGGCTATTGAAACACGGGTCGTGGGCACCCCGGCCGAGAACCGGCGCCGCGCACGACCCGTTTTTTGGGCACAAAAAAGCCCGGCATGGGCTGGCACCGGATCGCGTGGTGTCGGGTCATCGGCTGCGGGTGCCAGGAACCATGCCGGGATGGTCACCAAGAAAAACCTTACACGCACCGCCATGAGAAAGCAAGCACACCGACACAATTGAGGGGAAAAACCCTCGATAGACAGGTTTCCCCTTACAAACGTCATTACACATGACGTTTGAACACGCTTTAACCAGGGAAAGCCTTACAGATGTCCAAGCCGACGGTACAGACGCTGCGCTTGCGCAGCCGCAACCGGCTAGAATTGTGCTGGCCCCGACCCGGCTGCGCGTGGATCTGCGGCGGGTCGACGGCCTGCCGACCCACCTTGTTGCGCTGACCATTCGGATTTCCCTGACATGCACGACGCCCCGTTCCGCTCCGCCGCCGCCCTCCTCCTGCTTCTGCTTCTGTGGATCGCCACGCCGCTGTCGGGTGCCGCGGCCGCCGGCGCCCTGGCCGACGCGCAGCGTGCCCTCGACAGCGGCGATGCCCAAACGGCGATCGCGCGCATCGACGCGGCGCTCGCGCAGTCGCGCGACAAGGCCGACCGAGGCGCCCTGCTGCTGGCGCGCGGCACGGCGCGGCTGATGCTGGGACAGGAAGCAGACGGCGAGGCGGATCTGCGGCGCGCGCTCGAGCTCGATCCGTCGATGCGCCAGGGCTGGCTCAACCTGGCCGGCCTGTCGATCGCGCGCGAGCGCTACGCCGACGCCCAGATGGCGCTCGAGCGCGCCGAGGCGCTCGAGCCGTCGGCGGACGACAACGATCTGAACCTGGGGACGGTGCTGCTGCTGCAGGGCGAGCGCGAGGCGGCGGCGGTGCGCTATGCGCGCTACCTGGCGCGGCACAGCGACAATCCCGTTGCCTATTTCACGATTGCGGGCAACCACGCCCTGGTCGGCAGCGAGGCCGACGCGGTCGGTCATCTGCGGCGCGCGGTCGCGCTCGACGAGCAGATCCGCCTGCGGATCCGCAACGACCGCAAATTCGCCCTGTTCACGAGCGACGCGTACCTGCGCCTGCTGTCGACCGACACCTACCGCGTCCCGGCCGACCACCGCACCGCCGCGGGCGCCTTCCGCACGCCCTACAGCCGCACCGACCGCACCTTGATCAACGCGGTCCTCGACGCCCTGCGCGCGTCCGACGTGCGCTTCCAGCCGACGGTGGAGGCAACCGACGACTGGGCCCTGGTGTGGACCGACGAGATGCGCATCAAGGTGACCAACCAGCCCAACGGCACGGGCGTCGTCCGCATGAGCGCGCCGCCCGAGGGCTTCGCCGAGGCGGCCTGGCGTCAGCGGACCGATCAGATCCTGCGCGCGATCAACGCGGCGCTGACGCCGCGGCTGGGGGAGCGGCGTCCGGGGTAGGCCGGGGGCATCGCAGCGTCGGCGGGTCGAGGGGCAGGTGAATGGCGTCGCTGTTGCGCGCCTCGCTCAGGCGGTTGCCGAGGCGGTCGTACGACCACGATCGCGTACCCCACGGACCGTCGCCCTGGGTCAGGTGGTATTGCACGTCTTGATATGCGTAGGTGCGATCGTTCGACGCGTT
Organism: Acidobacteriota bacterium; assembly: GCA_039025295.1. Taxonomy (GTDB): domain Bacteria; phylum Acidobacteriota; class Thermoanaerobaculia; order Multivoradales; family J023; genus JBCCOR01. The sequence continues at coordinate 4,835 of JBCCOR010000077.1, read as the reverse complement.
CAGGCCGTCGACGATCGACGTCGGGTTGCCGACCGCGTCGGTGGCGTAGGTCCAGTCGAGCAGGCCCGGGACGCGGATCGACGTCGGGTGATCGCGGCCGTCGTGTTCGCGCGTCTCGACCAGGCCGTTGCCGAGCGTCACCGCGCGCGCCAGACCACTCGCCCGATACGACGCCGCCGACACGATCGTCTGCGCGCTGCCGCTCGATGGGGCCACCGATACACTCGAAGCGCGATCGGCGAAGTCGAAACCGTAGGTCGCGACGAGGCCGCCCGGATAGGTCACCGTCCGGCGGTTGCCGTTGCGGTCGTGCGTCATCGATATACGCAATATCGAGCGCGTCGTCGAGATAGTCGACCGAGGTCACGCGGTCGAGCGCGTCGAATGTGCGCATCACCGTGACGCCGCGGGCGTCGGTCGAGCAGGCAAGGTCGTCAGACTGGCTAAGGCCTTTAATGATCGCGGAGCCAGGCTCGTACTTCGTTATTGAGATCGATCACCACCTCTTTCTCTTCGGATCCACTGATGGAAAAAGTGTAAGTAAAAGCGGGGGCATCCTTATAAGTCATGCGATATCTGTATTCACCTTGCTCAAGCTCTAGTAGCTCGGGAAAGCTGTTCAGCCGCTCACTGTTCAAATAGTGCTCTGCGTAAGCCGTTGCAGCGGGAACCAGTAGCCGCACAAGGAAAAGCTGTCTATTTGAGCACAAGTCGAATTTTGGCGTCATCTTGATAGCCATGATTCGCCAGCCGTCTGGCCTTGTCATTCGATACCATTTCAGCCGCTCCTCCTTAAATCCCAGGTGAATGTTCGTGCCGCCTGTGACAATCATGCGGTCGCCGTGAATGCTTGCGCCCGTAGATTCCGTTAGGCTTTTGCCTGCTACTTCTTCAACATCAGAAATACCCATGTCGCAGGCCAGCTGTTCGGAGATCTGAACGGCGTAAGAGCTCCATTGCGAGAAATGCGTACAAGAGAGAAAAGTAAGTGCTAGAAGGGGAACAACACAGGCTGTTTTTCTCATGGGCTGAAGCAAAGCGAAGGTCGCTGAAATTCACCGGGTTCTGAGGTGGCAGGTGCCTGATTCCAGCCAGGTGTCCGCCTGCCAATCACCGAGGGCGGTTTTATGCTACAAGAACGCGCAATAGTTCCCGCGAAAGTGTTGCTGTTAGGGCCAATGACGGCATTGTAGTTTGACGGGTTTGGATAGTTCCATGCGGTTTGAACGACGCAGTCGTCCACTTCACAGGATTCATTCCACTCTCCGCAATCTCCGCCGTTGTCGAAAGCATTATCGCGATAAATCATTCCTTTCCCAGGCAACCGACTAAATCTACCTCCGACGAGACCACAGGTTGTCCTTCGTCCGGAATATATATCTTCTGTTTGGATGTAGCAGTGGCGAAAGCCTAGAACTCCCACTCCAGGAATTTTTCGGCAACAGACACGTGCGCGCAGACCGAGAGAGTCGATCCAAGAAATAGGGTTCCCTTCAGCGTAGCTGTACAGGTGTTGAAGTGACTCAGCGTCCACAAAAGGGTTTCCAACGACTCCTTCTTCCGGACTTCGCCAACGCGGATCCACCCGCGCGTACCCACCCGTCCCCAGCTGGCACCACCGATGGACGTTGTACGCCAATTCGGTCGACCCATCGCCGCCGCTCCAGGCCGCATCGACCCACTGCCCCGGAAAGCGTAGGAACACCCCCGCGGACTGCGCGTCCGCGTAGTCGTCCCCGAACGGCGCGAAGCCGCCCGACCAAACCGCGGTCCCCGCGACGTCGGTCGCCAGAACGGGCGTGTTCAGATGATCGACGGTCAGCCACAGGACGCTCGACGTTCCCGACGACTCTTCAACGATCGCCACCGGACGGTCGTCGAGGTAAATCACGTGACGCCGCATGCCGTCGCCATTCGCCAGGCTGTAGACGACGCCCTCCGAGCTGTAGGTCGGCCTCGTGACGACCGGCACGGTGCAGCCACCGCCCGTGCCGCTCCACGATGCAACGGTCGCCGACTCAAAGCCGTCGCAGAAGAGCGCGTCGCCGGAAGTATCGGGCACCTGGCCGACCGCTTCGGCCAGGTAGCCGCGCCCGTCGTAGCGGAAGGTCGTCGGCTGCGCGCCAGCGCCGAAGGACTGACGTGCCAGGCGGCCGGCATCGTCGTACGGACGATCGAGCGCCGCACCGTCGACGTCGATCTGATCCTGCGCGCCCGCGGCGTCGTAGCCGAAGGTGACGAGCGCGCTGGCGCCGCGCTGGATCTCGCGCATTTGCGGTGAATTGCCGCCCGCGGCGTTCATCAGGTACCCGTATACGTCGGCCGCGCCGCCGTCGCGCACCTCGCTCAGGCGGTTGCCGAGACGGTCGTACGACCACGATCGCGTGCCCCACGGACCGTCGCCCTGCGTCAGGTGGTACTGCACGTCTTGATACGCGTAGTTGCGGTCATTCGACGCGCTCAGGCCGTCGACGATCGACGTCGGATTGCCGACCGCGTCGGTGGCGTAGGTCCAGTCGAGCAGACCCGCGACGCGGATCGACGTCGGGTGATCGCGGCCGTCGTGCTCGCGCGTCTCGACCAGGCCGTTGCCGAGCGTCACCGCGCGCGCTAGACCGCTCGCCCGATACGACGCCGCCGCCACGATCGTCTGTGCGCTGCTACCGGCCGGCGTCACCGACACGCTCGAAGCGCGATCGGCGAAGTCGAAACCGTAGGTCGCGACAAAGCCGCCCGGGTAGGTCACCGTCTGGCGGTTGCCGTTGCGGTCGTGCGTCATCTGCAGCGCGCCGTTCAGATCCTGCGCGCGATCAACGAGGTGTTGACGCCGCGACTGGAGTTCGGCATTCGGAATAGATCAGGCTCGTCACGGCATTGTCAAATCGACGGCCAGGCGAATGGCGTCGCAGTATAGCCAATGTGTATAAGCAAACGCACATGGATGCAAACGTGTTCTCTCGAGGGCATGATCGTCAAGGCGGTTGATGCCAGTAGCCAAACTGCGTTGTGTCGGCAAGCAAAAGATCTTTCCTTTCTAGCGTGTAGTTCCCGTCCTGGCCAATTGTCTCATGAACCTCATAAACATTCTGATCATAAAAAACAGCTATGCGACGAATCGCAAAAGAGCGCTTTTGGCAACTAAAATCCTCTCCCTGATTATCATAGCAAACACCCTGTTCTGTTATTTCGTAAGCATCAGCCCGCCGAAAAGCCTTCTTTTCCTCTAGAGCCTCAAGAAGATTTGGAGGCCAGGCATCTTCATCTCTTCGTATCTCGGCCATCCCATCGAGCAAGAATAAATAGTATGTGTCGGCAGAGCTAAAAAATCTGACATATCTCCTGGCTTGAGCCGCACTCATAATGCGCACATGCCCAAGAAGATTCAATGGATGCGTGATGATTGCGGAATGACCATTGCAATCTAGCCATGCAGCCCAAGGCATGCGATTGACTGCCCCAAACCAGCGTTTCGAGATCGAGCAGTCGGCTCTCAAACTCTCTAGGCTCAGCGTGGAGAGCACTTTGCCCCGCTCGATTTCCGGTGCAAGGCGAGAAGAGCACCCAGCCACAAGAACAAGAAGTAAAACCCCAACTATCGTGCGAACTTTGTTCATTTCAATGCGCCTCACTTCTTGTCCCATGCCTTTGTTTCGCACGAAAACCTCGCCTTACCCTCGCGCTTGAGCTTGCGCATTCGAGCGAATATATCGCTCATCTCTGAACCTGTGGCACGGCTTCGATTTTTTTTCAGGCATCGATACTCTGTCTCATACCCGCGGCATTCTAAGTCGTTGAACTGTCTTCGTTTCAGCTGAAATTCACAGGCGCCTTTTGGTTTTCCGGCGCAGTGACAAGGAGCATTTTCCTGAAACCACTGAACGTGATCCTCTTCATGCTGCCGAACGCACATACGTCGAATTTGGTCTCCCCCAGGCCTGCCTACGCAGATAGCGAATCCGCCCTGACCGTCGCAGCAAATATATGACGCGGCAGATGTTGCTTTTTCACATTTCAACCCCAATAAGTCAAACTGGACAATGGGATTTAACTCCGAATAAGCATAAGCATGTGGATCCCCGTAGAGACCAAGCGGATCCACCCGTGAGTACCCACCCGTCCCCGGCTGATACCACCGGTGGACGTTGTACGCCAATTCGGTCGACCCATCGCCGCCGTCCCAAGCTGCATCGACCCACTGACCCGGGAAACGCAGGAACACCCCCGCGGACTGCGCATCCGCGTAGTCGTCGCCAAACGGCGCGAAGCCGCCCGACCACACCGCGGTCCCCGCGACGTCAGTCGCCAAAACGGGCGTGTTGAGATGGTCGACGGTCAGCCACAGGACGCTCGACGTTCCCGACGACTCCTCGACAATCGCCACCGGACGGTCGTCGAGGTAGATCACGTGACGCCGCGTGCCGTCGCCATTCGCGAGGCTGTAGACCACGCCTTCCGAGCTGTACGTGGGCGTCGTCACGACCGGCACGGTGCAGCCACCGCCCGTGCCGCTCCACGACCCGGTCGTCGCCGACTCGAAGCTGTCGCAGAAGAGCGCATCGCCGGACGTGTCGGGCACCTGGCCGACCGCTTCGGCCAGATAGCCGCGCCCGTCGTAGCGGAACGTTGTCGGCAGCGCGCCTGCACCGACGGACTGGCGTGCCAGGCGGCCGGCATCGTCGTACGGACGATCGAGCGCCGCACCGTCGACGTCGATCTGATCCTGTGCGCCCGCGGCGTCGTAGCCGAAGGTGACGAGCGCGCTGGCGCCGCGCTGGATCTCGCGCATTTGCGGTGAATTGCCGCCCGCGGCGTTCATCAGGTACCCGTATACGTCG
>JBCCOR010000076.1:0-11746 GCA_039025295.1 Acidobacteriota bacterium | reverse complement strand
GAGGCGCGCCGGCCGGCGGCGCGCTTCCCGAGGCGGAGACGGCGATCCGGGAAAGATTCCCGCAAGTGAGAATTTCGTCGGCCGCGGCCTGCGCGCGCGGTTGGCACCACCGTGGCCGTCTGCGCAGTGCTCAAAATCCCTCAAAGCTCTCGATTGCACAATTTTCTTCAGAAAGACCGATTGTGCGCGGCGCAGATCGCGATGGCAGACAGCGCCGGCTGGCCTTTGTTCAAGTTGAATTCAACTTGAACTCAAGTGGCACGCTTCTTGTAACCCTCTTGAAGTGCGCCTGACCGCGCAGCCATCAATTCTGCTGAGCAACGAACGTGCCGCCCGAGTCGAGCCGAGGACATACGATGAACACCGCCGCAGCAACCGCCACCGCCGCAGCCAACCTGATTCCACTGACCCTGCCGCGCGTGCTGGTCGCCCCAGCGTCCAGCCGCCGTCCGTCGACGCCGGTGATCCCGCCGCCGATTCCGGGAATCGTCGAGTCGCCGGAGGCGCAGCAGACGCGCGCGCGCATCGCGTTTCATCTGACCAACATCCACCGCAATCTGCTGCCGCAGGAAACGCGCTCGGTCGCGCGCCTCGAAGAACGCCTGCGCGACATCGACGCTGATCTCGCCCAGCGCCGCGCCGATACCGCGGGCGAGCGCGCGGGCACGCTCTCGTTCCAGCTGCTCACGATCGACCGCGATCTGGACGAGCTGTGGAGCCAGCGCCACGCGCTGCAGGATCGTCGTCTGGGCCATCTGGCCGAGCTGATGGCGGTGCTCGAGCTGGCGAACGACGACGGCTGGCAGGGCGTCGACGAAGCGGTGCAGCCGCTGCGCCGTCGGCTGGTGCGGGTCGCCGCACGCCTCAACCAGGTCGATCAGGCGATCGCCCGCGCGCTGAGCCACGTCCAGCGGATCGGCGCCGGCCGCGCGGGCACCACCGCGGCGGCCTACGATCCGCGCCGCCAGGGTGCGCAGCACATGCTGCGCGAGCAGCAGATCCGCACCGTCGAGGCCGCGCGCGTCGACGCCGCGTGGTCGATCGGCTGGGCGCGCGCCTGCATGCACGCCTACACCCGCATCGCCCGCGATCTGCTCGCCACCGCGCCGACCCACCGCGACGCGCCGATGCTGGTCGCGACGCTCGAGAGCCGGCTCGAGACCCTGCTGCTGACGATCGTCTGATTCGTCGCCGGTCGCCCGTCTGCGTCAGTCGCTGTCGTTGCCGCCGTCGCCGGCCGCGTCGACGACGACCGTCACCGGATCGTGGTCGCTGGGCGGCAGCGTCGCCATCATCGCGATCGACGGACGCCAGAACGCAGCCGTCGTCACGCGCGCCGCCAGCGCCTTGGTGGCCAGCGCGTGATCGAGATAGCCGCGCCGCCCGCGATGGTCGTAGGAATGGCGCTCGTCGATCGGCACGTGCGCGGCCAGCAGATCGCACAGTCCGCCGCGCTCGAGAACGCGGATCGGATCCTCGCCCGGATACGCGTTGAGATCACCGATCACCAGGCCGTGGTCGGTGCCGGCGTCCTCGCACAGCAGCCGCAGCAGCCGCAGCGCGCGCAGCGCCTGCGACGTGCGCAGCGGATTCCAGCAGCCCTGACCGTCGCCGCGATCGACCTGGATGCCGTGCGCGTTCAGGCAGCGCTTCGACTTGAAGTGCGCGGTGACGACGCCGATGCGCAGCGCGGCGTCGTCGGCGTCGTCGGCGTGCGCGACCTCGGCGCCGCGGTCGCGCACGGCGTAGACCTGGCCCATCGGCTGACGCACGCGGTGGACGACGTCGCGATCGCTGCGCGCGTCGCCGATCGGCCGCACCCGCGCCGTACGGTGCAGGAGCGCGACGCGGATGACGTCGGCGCCGACACCGTCGGGCGGATCGGGCGTTTGGGCGTAGCTTTGTGCACGCTCGCGCACGCGCTGGTTGAGCGCGCGGCGCAGATCGTCGAGCGCGCGCGGGTCGTTCTCCATCTCGATCAGCGCCAGCACGTCGGCGTCGAGCGCGTGCAGCACGTCGACGATGCGTTTGCGCTGGCGCAGCCGCTCGGCGTGGTTCGACGCGCCGCGGCTGCCGAGGGTCATGAAGTAGTTGCGCACGTTGAACGCCGCGATCCGCAGCGGCGCGGCCGACGGGGCGCCGCCGGTCACGAGCCGTCGTCCCGCGCGCGCGGATGGGCGTCGCGGTAGATGCGCAGCAGGCGCTCGATGTCGACGTGGGTGTAGCGCTGGGTGGTCGACAGCGAGGCGTGGCCGAGCAGCTCCTGGATGGTGCGCAGATCGGCGCCCTCCTCGAGCAAATGGGTGGCGAAGCTGTGGCGCAGGGTGTGGGGATGGACGCCCTCGGCGACGCCGGCGCGGGCGGTGGCGGCGTCGAGCACGCGGCGCACCGAGCGCGCGCTCAGGCGCGTGCCGAGATGGTTGAGAAACACCGGCTCGTCGTCGAGCCGCACCGAGCGCGCCCGGCGGCGGACGCCGTCCCACGCGGCCAGCCACGCCTGCAGCGCCTGAAGCGCCGGCCGGCCGAACGGCACCATGCGCATCTTGCTGCCCTTGCCCATCACCCGCAGCACGCGACCGCGCAGATCGAGCGCGGCCCAGTCGAGGCTGACCAGCTCGCTGACGCGCAGGCCGGTGGCATAGAGCAGCTCGACCAGCGCACGATCGCGCAGCGCCAGCGGATCGTCGTCGACGACGTCCGCAGCGGCGTCACGGTTGGCGTGAGCGTCGGCCGTGGCCGCGTCGCGCGTGCCAGCGGCGTCGATCAGGCGCTCGATCTCGCCCGGTCGCAGATGCCGCGGCAGCGCCTTGACCTGTTTCGGCGCACGCACGCCGGCGGCCGGATTGGCGAGCAGGATGCCCTCGCGGCAGGCGTGTCGAAACAGGCCGCGCCCGGCCGAGAGCGCCCGCGCCTGGCTCGAGCGCGCCAGGTCGTCGCGCGTCATCTGCGCCAGGAACGCGCGCACCGCCGGCGGATCGACGTCCGCCGGCGCGATCGCGTCGGGCGTGCGGCCGAGGTAGACGCCGGCCAGGAAGTTCGTGAAGCGCGTGAGATCGGCGCCGTACGATTCGATCGTCCGCGCCGCCAGATTGCGCTCGAGCTGCAGATGCTCGAGGTAGTCGGCGATCAGCGCGGTGAGGGTCATCGGACGGCGTGCCGGGCGATGGCGTTCAGGGCGACGTCCCGCTCAGGCCGACAGCGCGGTCGACGCCACGTCGGCCGGGTTCGCACCGTCCTGGGTCGCAGCGTCGGCGGCGGCCGGGGCCAGCGGCGTCACGACCGTTTCGTCGATGCGCTCGTCGACAAAGCCGTGCCCGGCCATCCACGCCGTCAGGCTCTCCTGTGCCCGGGCGACGTAGCGCGCGCGCCGCTCCTTCTTCCGAATGCGCCCGAGCAGGGGCGTGAACAGGCCGTAGTTGATGTTCGCCGGCTGGAAATTCTTGGCCTCCGACTCGGTCAGGTGACGCGCCATGGCGCCGAGCGCGGTGGTGGCGGGGAACGGCGCCGCCGGCTGACCGCGGCGCTCGGCGCTGAGGTAGAGCGCCGTCGCCAGGCCGCTCGCGGCCGACTCGAGATAGCCCTCGACGCCGGTCAGCTGGCCGGCGATGCGCACGTGCGGATGCGCCTTGAGCCGGTAGTCGACCCCCAGATGGGTCGGCGCGTTGATGAAGGTGTTGCGGTGGATCTGGCCCAGGCGCACGAACTCCGCCTGCTCGAGGCCGGGAATCATCCGCAGCACGCGCTTCTGCGCGCCCCAGGTCATGCGCGACTGGAAGCCGACCAGGTTGTAGTGGCTGCGCGCCAGATTCTCTTGGCGCAGCTGCACGACCGCGTGCGGCCGCGTGCCGTCGGGCGTGCGCAGGCCGACCGGCTTCATCGCGCCGAAGCGCAGCGTGTCGACGCCGCGGCGCGCGATCTCCTCGATCGGCAGGCAGCCTTCGAAGAAGCGCGTCTGCTCGAACGCGTGCGGCGTGACCACGTCGGCCGCCATCAGCGCCTCGTAGAACGCCGCGTATTGCGCCTTGTCCATCGGCGCGTTGAGGTAGTCGGCGCCGTCGCCCTTGTCCCAGCGCGAGGCTGCGAAGAGCACGTTCATGTCGAGGCTCTCGGCGTCGACGATCGGCGCGATCGCGTCGTAGAAATAGAGATAGTCGTCGCCGAGCAGGCCGAGCAGCACCTGCGAGAGCTTGTCGGAGGTCAGCGGACCGGTGGCGATCACGACGTCGCCCTCGCCCGCTTCGATCGGCAGCGCCTCGACCTCGCCGCGACGCACCTCGATGCCCGGCTGGTCGGCGAGTCGGCGCGTCACCGCGGCGGCGAAGCGATCGCGATCGACCGCCAAGGCCGAGCCGGCCGGCACCGCGGCATCGCGCGCGGCGCCGATGATCAGCGAGCCGAAGGCCTCCATTTCGCGCTTGAGCAGGCCGGCGGCATGGTGGGGATCGTCGCTGCGCAGGGAGTTGCTGCACACCAGCTCGGCGAAGGCGTCGGTCTTGTGTGCGGGCGTCGAGCGCACGGGGCGCATCTCGTGCACGACGACGGCGTGGCCGCGGCGCGCCAGCTGCCAGGCGCACTCGCTGCCGGCCAGGCCGCCGCCGATGATGTGGATGGGTCGATGGTCTTGAATGGCGGGTCGCTGCTGCATCGTTCGAGTATACGCAAGGCGCGGGCGAATCCGCCGGTCCGTCACGAACCCTCTCCGATCGGATCCTTTGATCCAACCGCGGTCGGATCGTACGCGTAGCGACCCGCGAAGCCCGCCGCGCCGACGCCCACCCGACCGGGCAGATGCCGCGCCGCGATCGTCGCCATCCTTGCGCGGTAGCCCATGTCGACCGCCGCCGGATCGACGCGGGCGATCGCGTCGGGCAGCGCGGTGCGGCGCGTGCGTCCGCCGTCGCGGCTGCCGTCGCCCTCGACGAAGTGATCGAGCACCACCGCGTCGGCGGCGTCGGCGATGGCTGCGAAGAACACATCGGGATCGCGGATCGGCAGCAGCGGCGCGACGGTGACGACCGTGAACAACCCGGCCGCGCGGCAGCGCGCCGCGGCGTTGAGGCGCGCGCGCCAGGGGCTCGCGGCGGGCGGCAGGCCGGGCAGCGCATCGCGATCGGCCTCGATCGACACGTGCACGCGCACGCGCGTGCCGCCGTCGGCGAGCGCGCGCAGCCGGTCGACGTGGTCGACCACGCGCGGGCTGTGGGTCTGCACGATCAGCGCGTCGGGACGCGCGTCGGCCGGCACCTCGGCCATCGCCGCGAGCACCGCCGCGCTCACGCCGTAGCGCCGCTCCTGGGGCGGAAACGGCTCCGACGACGACGCCATGAAGATCGCGAACGGCATGCCCCGCCGATGCGCCCAGCGCCGCTCGGCCGCGGCCGTTGCGCGGTACGACTCGGCGGCGTTGGCGCGCGCCTCGAGAAACGTGCCCCAGCGCCGCCCGCGCGTCACCCACGGATTGTGCTGCACATAGCAGCCGACACCGCAGAGCGAACGCCCGAGCGGGCAGCCGCGGTAGGGCTGCAGCGAATGCGACGCCACGCCGTCGAGATAGCCGCCGGTGCGGGTCAGGATGCGTCTCACCGTCGTCGCCTCGACGCGCAGCGGCGCGGCGGCGCGCGCGGTGCTCTCGGAAGATTCGATCGACATGCGCCGATTCTACGCGACGGAATATGCTATAAAAGCATCAAGCGATCGCATCCTGCCTCCACGCGTGCCGTTCGTCCCGATTCATGACTCAGGGTCATCGATGCGCGCCGCCGTGCGCTGCGAATGATGACGTCTGGGCACCGTTCTGGAGCCATCATGCCTTGCCCTCCTGCCTTCCGCTTCGCCGTCGCCGCGCTGCTGGCGATGGCCATCGCCGCATCGTCGACCGCATCCTCGGGTCCAACCCCGATGCCGCTCCTGCTGAGCGAAATCGTCGTTATCCCCTACGAGGCGCAGTACATCGAGATCCACAATCCCAACGCCTCTGCGGTCGACCTCTCGAACGTCTACCTCACCGACGCCAATGCGCCTGACCAGGGCGTCTTCTACACCAACATCGTGACCGGCAACCTGCTCACCGCCGGCGGCAGCTTCTCGGAGGACTTCCACGCCCGCTTCCCCGACGGCGCGACGATCCCGGCCGGCGGCTTTCAGGTGATCGCGCTGGGCGATCTCGCCGGCTTCACGGCCTGGTTCGGCCAGCAGCCCGACTATTTGCTGCTCGGCGACGGCGGCGTCACGGGCATTCCCGGCATGCGCGAGGCCCTGCCGGGCTCGATCGGCGCCGATCCAGGGCTGTTCGCCCCGGGCGAAACCGTCGTGCTCTACACGTGGGACGGCGCGTCGGACCTCGTCGAGGACCTCGACTATGCGCAGTTCTTCTCCGGCTTCAACCCGCCGACCGAGCCCGTCGACAAGACCGGCGTCGCGATCGACGGCCCCGACGGCGATACGCAGACGTCGACCTACGCGCCCGACACGCCGGTCGCCCGCCAGCAGCCGGTGTCGTTCGGCCTGCACGCCCGCGGCAACGCCTACAGCCGCCTCGACTTCAGCGAAGGCCTGGAGATCCCGATCGGCGGCAACGGCGTCGACGGCAGCGACGAGACCTCCGAGAACCTCTTCGACACCTGGATCGACTGGCGCTCGCCGTCGCTGGGCGCGGCCGAGCCGACCGGCATTCTGCTGGCGATCGACGACGTCACCGCGCCGGAGGGCGACGTCGGCCAGACCGTCTTCCGCTTCACCGTCTCGCTCTCGGCGCCGGCGCCGCCGGGCGGCATCACCTTCGACATCGCCGCCGCGCCGATCACCGCCTTCAACGTCAGCGACTTCGACAACAACATCCGCGTCGGCGAGTTCCTGCCCGAGGGCACGACCGAATACCTCTTCGACGTGCGGGTCAACGGCGACGCCGATCCCGAGGAGGACGAGGTCTTCCGGGTCACGCTGCACAAAGTCTTCGGCGACGGCGTCGGCCTGATCGACGGCCTGGGCTTCGGCACGATCCTCGACGACGACGCGGTTTTCGTCGAGGAGGTCTTCGCCAACGGCTTCGAAAGCGGCGATCTCAGCGCGTGGTCGGCGAGCGTGCCCTGAGTGCGGCGCGCAGCGCCCCGCACGTTTCATCGTTCCTTTACTGCCTCCGCGGGCGCGCGACCGCGGTTCCCGATAGGATGCGGGCATCCACAACCTGCGCCGTCATGGCGCGCGCCCGCATCCGTCCTCTCGCCTCTCCTCGCTTCCTCGTCAGCCGTCGCCGACGTCCCGGACGTCGACCGCGCGTGCTTGCTCCGCACGCGCCCGATCCGTCCGGCCCCCCACCCGCGCGCGCCGTGACCCGTCCATGGAGGAACCCATGCGTCGACCTGCCCGCTGCTTGTCCATCTTCATCGCGCTGCTCGCCCTCGTGCTCGGCAGCGCCGCCGTCCACGGCCAGTCGGCCAACGAAGGCGTCAACGCCGACCATCTGCTGCTCTGGCAGGTCGTCGTCACGCCCACCGACGGCGAGTTCGTCGAGATCCACAACCCGACCGGCGCCACCATCGACCTGTCGGACGTCTACCTCACCGACGCGACCTTCGCCGGCGGCGGCACGTTTTACTACAACGTCGTCACCGGCACGAACGCCGGCGGCGGCGGCTTCGGCGACTTCCACGCCCGCTTCCCCGACGGCGCATCGATCGGCCCGGGGCAGACCCAGTGCGTCGCGATGACCGGCTCGACTCCGTTCAACGCCACCTACGGCATCCTCCCGACCTACGAGCTCTTCGAGGACGACATGGCGGCGGACGCGGTGCTCGACATGCGCGAGGCGCTTCCCGGCTCGATCAACGGCCAGGGCGGCCTGACCAACTCGGGCGAGGTTGCGATCCTCTACACCTGGGACGGCGCGTCCGATCTGGTCCAGGATCTCGACTACCTCGTGTGGGGTGACAAGGTGGAAGCCGTCGACAAGACCGGCATTACCGTCAGCGGCCCCGGCGGCGGCAAGGGCGGATCGACCTACCTCGACGACACCGCGATCGCCTCGCAGGCCGTGGTCGCCACCGGCGCCCACAGCATCGGCGACGCCTGGCTGCGCAGCGCGCTCGACGAAGGCACCGAGACCGGCACCGGCGGCAACGGCATCACCGGCGACGACGAAACCTCCGAGAACATCGACGTCACCTGGATCGAGACCACCGTGCTGCCGACCTGCGATCCGGTCGGCACGCCCGAGCTGCTGATCAGCGAGATCGTCGTCACGCCCACCGTGGGCGAGTTCATCGAGATCTACAACCCGAATCCGTTCGACGTCGATCTCTCCGACGTCTACCTCACCGACGCGACCTTCGCGGGCGGCGGCAACTTCTACTACAACATCGTCACCGGCACCAACGCCGGCGGCGGCGGCTTCGCCGACTTCCACGCGCGCTTCCCCGACGGCGCGATGATCCCGGCCAACGGCTTCCAGACCATCGCCATGGCCGGCTCCGAAGACTTCTTCACCGAGTACGGCATCGAGCCCGACTACGAGCTCTTCGAAGACGGCGTCATGCCCGACGAAGTGCCCGACATGCGCGAGGCCATCGCCGGCTCGATCAACAATCAGGGCGGCCTGACCAACGCCGGTGAGGTCGTGATTCTCTACACCTGGGACGGCGCGTCCGACCTGGTCCAGGATCTCGACTACGCCGTCTGGGGCGACAAGGAAGAGGCGGTCGACAAGACCGGCGTCATGATCGACGGCCCCGACGCCGACATGGACAATTCGAGCTACCTCGCCGACACGGTGATCGGCACCCAGGAGGTCGTCTCGGGCGGCAGCCACGCCGACGGCGAATCGTTCACGCGCGACGACCTGAGCGAGGGCACGGAAACCCAGACGGGCGGCAACGGCGTCGACGGTGACGACGAAACCTCCGAGAATCTGGCCACCACCTGGAGCGTCGCGATGGCGGCAACGCCCGGCCTGGGCGCACCCGAGGGCACCACGCTGTCGATCGACGACGTCGACGCCAACGAGGGCAACAGCCCGTCGACGACAACCTTCACCTTCACGATCAGCCTGTCGGCGCCGGCGCCGGTCGGCGGCGTGAGCTTCGACATCGCCACCAGCGACGGCACCGCGACCGTCGCCGACAGCGACTACGCCGCCAACAGCGCGATCGGCGCCACGATCACCGAGGGCCTGAGCAACACGACCTTCGACGTCACGGTCAACGGCGACGACACCTTCGAGGCCGACGAGACCTTCACCGTCACGGTTTCGAACGTCGTGGGCACCAACGTCAGCCTCGCCGACGGCACGGGCCAGGGCGTGATCCGCAACGACGACGGCGCGGTGGTCGAGATCTTCCAGATCCAGGGCGACGGGCTCGACTCGCCGTTCAGCGAGCAGATCGTCACCACCAACGACAACATCGTCACCGCGGTCGCGCCCGACGGCTTCTGCATGCAGACGCCCGACGCGCGCGACGACGCCGATCCGCTGACCTCGAACGGCATCTTCGTCTTCACCGACAGCGCGCCGGGCGTCGCGGTCGGCGATCAGGTCGACGTCTCGGGCCTGGTCGAGGAATTCTTCGGCCTGACCGAGATCACCTCGACGCCGACGGTGACCGTCGACAGCAGCGGCAATCCGCTGCCGGCGTTCGTCAGCTTCGACACCACCACGCCGTCGCGCGATCCGGCGACGTTCTCGTGCGGCGCCGCGGGCAACTTCGAGTGCTTCGAGGGCATGCGGGTCGAGATCCCGTCGGGCGTCGTCGGCGGTCCGAACCTGAGCTTCGGCACCGACCCGATCGCCGAGGTCCAGATCCGCGCTGGCACCACCCGTGCCTTCCGCGAGCCCGGCCTCATCTTCCCCGGCATGATGGGCCTGCCCGTGTGGGACGGCAATCCCGAGGTCTTCGAGATGGACATCGACCGTCTCGGCCTGCCGGGCCAGACGCTCACCGCCGGCACGACCTTCGCCGCCACCGGCTGCATCGGCTTCGAGTTCGGCGACTACGAGCTGTGGATCGACAGCCTGGCGATCGACCAGGCGGCGGCGCTGCCGGTCGCGGTGCCGCCGGCAGCGGCGGACCAAATGACCATCGGCTCGCTGAACTTCTTCCGCCTGTTCGACGACGTCGACGATCCGGGCGGCCAGGACAACGGTCAGGTCGCGACGACGATGGAGTACCAGACCCGTCTCGAGAAGTTCTCGCGCTACATCCGCGAGGTGCTCGGCAGTCCGGACGTGCTGGCGGTGCAGGAGGTCGAGAGCCTGACCGTGCTCAACGACCTCGCCGCCCGCATCGCGGCCGACGACGCGACCGTGCCGTACGTCGCGGCGCTGGTCGAGGGCAACGACGTCGGCGGCATCGACGTCGGCTACCTCGTGCGCGACGACCGGGTGGCGATCGACGCCGTCGTCCAGCTGGGCGCGGCCGAGATCCTGACCTTCGACGGTTCGCTGCTGCACGACCGTCCGCCGCTGCGCCTCGAGGCGCGCTACACGGCGGGCGGCGCGAACTTCGCCTTCGCGATCTTGAACAACCACACGCGTTCGCTCGGCGGCATCGACGATCCGGGCGACGGTCCGCGCGTGCGTCAGAAGCGTCTCGAGCAGGCGCAGTCGATCGCGCAGATGGTGCAGGACTGGCAGACCACGCCGATGTCGGCGGCGACGCCGATGTTCGTCGTGGGCGATCTCAACGCCTACGAGTTCACCGACGGCTTCGTCGACGTGGTCGGTCAGATCGCGGGTCGCGCGGTGGCGGCCGACAACCTGCTGTCGGATCCGAACCTCACCGATCCGCCGCTGGTCAACGACGTCACGCTCTTCCTGCCGCCCGAGGAGCGCTACTCGTTCGTCTTCGACGGCAGCGCGCAGGTGCTCGACCACGCGCTGCACACGTCGACGGCAGCGGCCTACGTGCGCGGCTTCGCCTACGGCCGCGGCAACGCCGACGCGGCGCGCATCCTGCTCGACGACAACACCACGGCGCTGCGGTCGTCGGACCACGACGGCTTCGTGCTCTACGTGAGCTTCGACGAGACCAACGACGTGTTCTTCGACGGCTTCGAGAGCAGCGACACGTCGGCGTGGTCGAACACCGTTCCGTGATCGAACGCGCCTGATCCGGCCGACTCCGTCGACTCTGCGCCCCGGATGGCTTCGGCCGTCCGGGGCGTTTTTCGTGCTAGCCACGCTCTTTTCCAAAAAATCTGGTTTCGAACTTTGTGATTTGGCGTCTTGGACTCGTTCTATAGAAGTAGAGACTCATTTCTTCTGGGAGCGACCCATGACCTCAATCCGTATTCTCCCGTCTTTCCTCCTCACCGCCCTGCTGGCCGCAGCTGCCGCGCTGCCGCTGACGGCTGGTACACCGCCGCCGTACGAGAACCCCTTCGAGAACCTCCCTCAGCACGTCCTCGACGAACTCGCTGCCGGCGGCGAGGTGACGCTCGACCACACCTACGAACACGGCGTCCGCACGACGTCGAGATACCGCGGCGCCGACTGGTACCTGCTCGACCGCACGGTCGACCGCTCAGGCGTCATGCTCTCCGAACGCGACGCCGCCGGCCTCGAAATCGCCTACGACTACGACCAGCTCCACCGCGTCACGGCGGTGAAGCCAAGTGCCGCCCACGGCGGCGCATGGGTGCAGATCCGGCATTCGATCGCCTCGACCGGCCCGAAGATGGAGCTCTTCTATCGCCTGAACGGCTCGATGACCGCGACGCCGATCGCACGCGAGGAGCTCTATTTCGACGGCTTCGG
>JBCCOR010000075.1:0-11793 GCA_039025295.1 Acidobacteriota bacterium | reverse complement strand
GGTGGACGCACCGCGGCCTTCCTACCGGGGATGAACACGCAAAGCCGGTCGATTTGTCGCGCGCGACCGACAACTTTTTGTTGGACTACGCGTCGCGGAAGACGTCCTCGAGCGCGTCGACGCGCAGAACGCGCGACGACCACGTGCGCAGCTGCTCCGCCGGCGCATCGTCGATGCGCGCGCGGACGTCGTCGGACAGCGCGGTCTCGAAGCGCGTCTCGAGCAGCTCGACCAGCACGTCGTGTAAGACTTGACGCCCCGCTTCGAACCCTTCCTGTTTGCCGCGCGCGATATCGCGGTCCCGCCAGCGCTGCACTGACTCTCGTAGCATGCTCCGGTCCTCCAGCAGTTCGATCAGGTGTTCGATCTTGGCTTCGCTGCGCTCGCGCGCAACGATCGAGCGTAGATAATCAGCGACGTCGCGGCGGATGCGCAGCGCATGCCGTGCGTGCAGCGCCTCGGCCATCGCGACGATCTGGCGCCGCAGCGACGCGTAGTCTTCGCTGCGCTCCAGCCGGCTCAGCAGCGCGACCAGGTTGTCGGCCTCGCCCGACGCCGCGAGTTCGTTCAGGTCGATCGCCAGGTAGTGCAGATTCGGGCGATACGGCTGCAGCGCAGCAGGACGATCGTCGATCAGCTCGGCAAGCTGCGTCGACGCCGTCCAGCGTCTTCGTCCATTGTAGATCACGATCGGCAGCACCGCCGGCAGCTTGCGACCACCGCGCAGGCCACCCGACTTGCGCAAGTCCTGGTACAAGAGCAGCTGGTACAAACCCAGGCGTATCACCATACCCGGATCGACCGTCTGCTGGAATTCGAGCAGCAGATACAGCAAGACATCGTGACGGCGACGCGGATCGGACGGATCCGCGTCGGGATCGATCCATGCGACGCGCCAAATCATGTCCGACTCGCGCTTGCGCAGGCCGGGTGCGACGGCGATCTCGCGATGCGCCTTCAGGGTCGACCAGTCGAGATGGTCGATCCAGTCGCCCGGCAGCCAGGCGCGCAGCAGATCGGCGAGAAATTCAGGGTTGGCGAAGAGCTGACGGAAGTTGCGGTCGTAGAGATCCTGGGGCGACACGGTGCGGTCCTCCTCGGTAGACGACCCGCCAAGAGCGACGGGCCGAGGCCGGGTGGACGCACCACGGCCTTCCTACCGGGGAACCACACGCAAAATCGATCGATTTGTCGCGCGCGACCTGCAACGAATTGGCAATCAAACGATGGTTTATCGAACCTTCGGCTTGTAGGCCCACGCACAGAAGCTCATCTCGCTGACGTAAACAGCTGTGGGGTCCGCGCTTTCCACCACCAACCGAGCCGCGAGGGCATCGACCTCGTCCTGGGTCGCTATGCCGGCTGAGATCACACGTGCCTGCACCAGTTTCAGAAGTTCAGGCAGCGGATACTGGGTGCCCTGGCCTTGGATCACCGCCTCAGCTCGAATTCGTTCGAACTGCAGCCCTGCCTGGACGAACGTGGACGGCAAGCCGAACCCCATCGCTGTGTTGGCGCCTTCGGCGACGAGCATCTTTTGCAGCCACTCCGCCGCCCGATCGTGCGCTGCCATCGGCGATACGCGCGCAGGAACCATGACCGTGTCGGTCTCTTCGAACACCACCAAGGCGCCGCCCCGGAGTGATCTCGAGCAGCGACGAAGCACCTCGACAGGATCTGGCAGATACATCAAGACGCGCCGACCAGCCAAGGCATCGAAGGGATCGGATCGCAGATCGTCGAAGCCGGACAAGTCGTCGCTCAGATCTGCCGACACCACGCGGACATGCTCGATCGCGTGCTCGTTCATACGCTCCCGGGTGGCCGCCACGGCTTTGGGATCGCGATCGATCGCCACGACGCGTCCAGACGGGCCAACGAGCTCGGCCAGGAGCTGCGTGACCTCGCCACCGCCGCAGCCCAGCTCGATCACGCGCATCCCCTCGGCCATGCCTGCGTCGGCAAAGTACCGCTTCGTCATCGTGTTGTCGCGCTTCACGGGTCCTCCGTTTCTGGCCTGTAAGGCCTCATGATCGGCACTTCCAATGATCGATATCCTGCAAAAGATCGAGGGAGGAGTTCAAATGAGCCGCGACACGAAGGCCTCACTCGGCTGAACGGCGAATACCGTGCCGTCAACGCGCGTAGACTGGTTCCATACGAACGCAGCAGCACCGCACGCGCGCAACGAACGCCCGAGGACGCGACACCATGGGACGCCTGATCGTCATCTTTGCCCTGCTCTTCTCGCTCTACGCCACCCGTCACGGCTGGATGCCGGCCCACAGCCTCAGCGCCGAAGAGCTCCAGATCGTACTCGCCGCCGAGCCCGAGCAGACCAAGCCCGAGGACGACTCGGTGATTTTCTGGACGTGGTCGGACTCGACCGTCCAGATCACGCCGCTGTTCGACTACCGCATGGTCGCGCGCGTGATGGGCACGAAGCGCTATCGCTTCGACAGGGAAGCCCGCTACAGCCCGCTCGATCTGCTCGTCACCTGGGGACCCGCCGCCGACCCTGCGCTCGACGACTACGTCGACTGGTCGCAGAGCGCGCGCTTCGGCTTCTTCGAGTACCAGGCACTGCCGCCCGGCATCGACAACCAGACGATCGGCGTCCACATGGCCAACACCCACCTGATTCCCGCCGACGACGACGTCGCCGACCGCATGGGCGACATCCACCGCGGCGATCTGGTCGAGATCGAAGGCATGCTCGTGACGCTGCGCGAAGAATGGGACGACGGACGCTGGTATGCCTGGACCTCGTCGACCACGCGCGAAGACACCGGCGCGGGCGCCTGCGAGGTGATCCTCGTGCAGAACGTCCGCATCAACGGCGCCTGAGCGACGCAGACAACGCGGGAACGGCGCCTGAGCGAAGCAGACAACGCGGGAACGGCGCCTGAGCGAAGCAGACAACGCGGGAACGGCGCCTGAGCGAAGCAGACGACACGGTAGCGACACCTGAGCGCTGAGGCGGACCGTCCGTCAGCCGACGGACGCGCCGACCGGCGTCTGCGTCTTCGCCGCGCGGTAGGCGGCCACGGCGTCGAGGCCGCGCTCGATGTCGGCGTGTAGATCCTCGTAGGCCTCGATGCCCACCGACAGGCGCACCAGCCCGTCGGTGATGCCGAGCTCTTTGCGCAATTCCGGCGGCACCGACGCGTGGGTCATCGTCAGCGGATGCGAAACCAGGCTTTCGACACCGCCCAGGCTCTCGGCCAGCAGGAAGACCTGCAGCGCCTCGATGAACGCGCGCGCCGCGCCGCGATCGCCGAGATCGACCGCGATCATGCCGCCGCTGCGGCCGCCGGTCTGCTTGGCGTGCACCGCGTGCCCGGGATGATCGGGCAAGCCCGGGTAGTACACCCGGCCGTCGGCGCGTGCGTCGAGCAGAACCGCCAGGCCCGTGCCGTTCGACTCGTGGCGCGCCATGCGGACGTCGAGCGTGCGGATGCCGCGCATCAGCAGGAATGCCTCCATCGGCGCCAAGATCGCGCCCGCCGCCTTCTGCTGGAAGGCGAAGTGCGCCCCGAGCCCGCCCGGATCCAAACCCGCCAAGGCCGCAAGCGCGCCAGCGTGGGGCGTTTGCGCGACGATCAACACACCGCCGAGCGCGTCGCTGTGGCCGTTGAGGTATTTGGTCGTCGAATGCAGCACGAGATCGGCACCGAGCGCGAGCGGCTGCTGGCCCCACGGCGACATGAAGGTGTTGTCGACCACGCACAGCGCGTTGTGCTCGTGCGCCAGCGACGCCGCCCCGGCGATGTCGGTGATCTCCATCATCGGGTTGCTCGGCGTCTCGAGATAGACCATGCGGGTCGCCGGCGTGAACGCCGCGCGCAGGGCGTCGAGATCGCGCGTTGCCACCCAGTTGAAGCGAATGCCATAGCGGCTCAGCACCTGGCGGAACAGGCGCGTCGTGCCGCCGTAGACGTCGCGTGACATCACCACCTCGTCGCCCGGCTCGAGCACCGTCATCAAGGCGCCGACCGCCGCCATGCCCGAGGCGAACGCGTGCGCACTGGCGCCACCCTCGAGCGACGCCAGGTTGCGCTCGAGCGCGCTGCGCGTCGGATTCTGCACCCGGCCGTACTCGTAGTCCGGATTCGCCAGGCCGAGCTCCGGCTGAACGTAGGTCGAGGTCTGGTAGATCGGCGCGGTGACCGCGCCCGTCAGATCTTCGGGACGATCCGACGGATCGTGGCCGACGTGGACGGAACGGGTGCCGAAGGCGGCAGCATCGGGGGAAAGTTTCATGGGGTTTTGCGTCGCTCCGCGTCGAGATGGCCCTGAGAGATGTAGCGCTCTGCGCCGTCGGGAAACACCGTCACGACCCGCTTGCCCGGGCCGAGCCGGCGCGCGATTGCGAACGCCGCCACGGCGCAGGCACCCGACGAACCGCCGACCAAAAGGCCTTCCGACGACGCCACGCGCAGGGCCATATCGAGCGCGTCGTCGTCGTGCACCATGATCACTTCGTCCATGCAGTCGGTCGCCAACACGCCCGGAATGAACGACGCGCCGATGCCCTCGACCTCGTGCTTGCCGGGCTCGCCGCCCTGCAGGATCGAGCCGTTGGGCTCGACCGCGACGCACAGAATCGACGGATCCTGATCTTTCAAGAAACGCGCGACGCCGCTGAAGGTGCCGCCCGAGCCAACGCCGACCACCGCCGCGTCGATGCGCCCGTCCATCTGTGCCCACAGCTCGGGCGCGGTGGTCGCGTAGTGGATGCCGGGATTGCCATCGTTCTCGAACTGCTGCGGCACGTAGGCGTCCTCGATCTCGCCGGAGAGCTCGTGCGCACGCGCGATCGCGCCCTTCATGCCGTCCTCGCTCGGCGTGCGCACCACCGTGCCGCCGAGGGCCTCCATCAGCTTTTGCTTCTCGACCGAGAAATGCGCCGGCACGCACAGGATCACGCGATAGCCGCGCTGACAACCGACCAGCGCCAGGCCGATGCCAGTATTGCCCGCGGTCGGCTCGATGATCGTGCCGCCCGGCTTGAGCTGGCCGCTCATCTCACCCGCGCGGATCAGGCCGAGGCCGAGGCGATCCTTGACGCTGCCGCCGGGGTTGCGGAATTCGAGCTTGGCGAAAACCGCCGCGCGGTCCTCGGGCGGATCGACGCGGCGCAGCTCCATCAGCGGCGTGTTGCCGATCAGATCGAGCGCCGACGCGATCCGCGGGGCGGACGCCGCCGCTGCGTCGCCGTCGGCCGCCAGGGTAGACAGGTCGGTCGCGGTTTGCATGGTTGCAAGTCTACCGCGGCCGGTGCGCCGTACGAACGACGAAATCGGGCGAAGACGTGGCGCTGAATGCGCAAAACGGCCGTCCCGATCGGAACGGCCGTCATCCGCGCAGCGCGGCGAACTAGCGCGGCGAGACTCAGATCAGACCGACGGCGCCGGCCGCGCGGCGCACCAGGCGTGCCGGCATGGCGACGCGGACGTCGGCGTCGGGGCTGTCGACGGTGATCGTCAGCGCGCCGCGGCGCTTCTCGATCGTCACCACCTCGCCGTCGCTGCCGCGCGCGTTGACCCACACGCCGTCGGGGCCGTCGACCAGGCCCTCGATGATCTCGCGCATGTTGTCCTGGTTTTCACCCAGCACCTGCTCGATCTCGCGGTGTGCCTCGGGCGGAATGACCAGCGGCGCGCCGAGCGTCGCCAGATCGACCAGGAACGCCGGGATCGGCAGCCAGATCGAGGTGCCGTTGGGCTGATGCTCGTCGACTTCGACCGTGATCAGACCGCCGACCGCCGTGGCCGTCACCGCGGTCGCGCCGAGCGCGACGATCGGCACCGTGACCAGCAGGAAGCAGATCAGGAGAAAGCGCAGGAACGGCGAACGGCGGCGGCGCGGCGCGTGATGCGGCGCGGACGGAACGGTAGCGTGCGGATGCTGGCGCATGATGCTCTCCTTCGAGCGACAAGGACGATCAAGACAACGGACGGTCAATCGAGTAAACGGAAGAAACGGCGGTCAGGTTCCCGCCGTTCTTCGTTTTTTACGCGCCGCGGTGGCGATGTATGCGCCGACGCGGCAGCTCGTCAGCTCACTCGGCCTCGGGGTTGCTGTCGATCCAGACGCGGACGCGCTTGTCGTCGTCGATGATCGTCACCAGGTTGCCCGGGCCGTAGTCGGCCAGCGCCTGGAGGGCGGCCTCGAAGTCGAGCTCGCCCTCGGGACCCGAGAAGAGCGCGTCGACGACCGACATCGGGAAGGTGACGTCGATGCTGGCACCGATCTCTTCACCGCCGGTGATGCGCAGGAACGGACCGTCCTTGAAGATCTCGAGGTTCTGATCCTGGGTCTTGATGGTCATGAACGTGCTGTCGGGCGAGTCCTTGAGCGCGTCCCAGAGGTTGCGCAGCTCGGTCCAGTCCATCTCGGCTTCGTCGAGGGCGACGCGCGTCTCCTCGCGCACCTCCTCGGGAATCATCGCCGCGGCGGCGGACATGACGGTGATCGGCAGGTTGACGATGACCTCTTCGCCGTTGTCACCGTCGATCTTGACGTGAATCCAGCGATCGGCGGCCGCGGCGGCGCTCGTGCCCACCAGGCAGAAGAGCAGCGCGAGAACGGCGATGGCGGTCAGGCGGGCGAAGGAACGGTTGCGGTTCGGGTGCGACGACATGGGGGGCTTCTCCGTAAACAGCGGGTGCAGGATGAAGGGGCGATGCGTAACAGCGTGATGCTTCGTTGGGTGCCGGCGACCGCGGCTCGGCTGCTCTGTGGCGCGCCTGGCATCGTGTGCCAGGTGCTGTGTGGCGGCTGCCCGTTTGGGCCGCGGTTACCAGGAAAACGGACGACCCCCGTCAAGTGTTACGTCGCATGTCAAAAAAATTCATCGACCCGATCGCGCCGTCCGCGTTGCGCCCTGCATCCGAAGTGCTACATTAGTTGAACGTATGGACAGTGGGTCACGCATCATCGCTTGGAACTTTCCGCCGCGATGATGCGTCTAGAAAGTGAACCCCGCATACGACACGCTGCTGCGGCGTAGTGTTTTCGTTGGAGACGCTGCGCCCAGCGGCCGAGCCGAAGGATTCGTCGAGGCGCGAACCGACCGTTCGAGGAGATCATGAATCCACGCTATCCGAACATTCAGATCGATCAGCTGAACAGCCGACATCCGCTGGCCATGGTGAGCGCCGTGCGCCAGGCGATGCGCCGGCACGGCGTCGACGCGCACGAGATCCGTCAGTTCAGCGCCGAAGCGCTCGCCGATCAGCGGACCGACGCGCGCGAGGTCTGCGCGGCGTGGGCGACGATCGCGTCGCCGTCCGACAAGACCGTCCGCTGACGATCTAGTCCGCGCGCGACCGCGCGCGGAAGGTCGGCGCGCCGGAGGCGTCGATCAACGCGCGCGCTTCGAGCCACGCGCGCGCGCCTTCCCCACCCGCTTCGAACCACGCCCGGGCGCTGCCCAGCCGAAAGCTGTAGCCCCAGCGATCCATGTCGTCGAGCAGCCGCGCGCGCCCCGCGCCCGGCAGATGCGCGGCGAGCACGATTTCCAAGTAGCACACCGCGTTCTCCTCGTCGTCGCCGCCGCCGGCCTCGGTGTCCATGGCAGCGCGACGCGCGGGCGGTGCACACACCCAGTGCGCACCCTCGTGCAGCGCGCTGTGCACGGGCGTGTCGCGCCGCACGTGGAGCGCGCCGTCGACCACGCCGGCCTCGGGCGGTCCCCAGTAGCTGCCGGGAATCGGCGCGTCGTCGTCGACCCACGCGACGCGCAGGCCGTAGCGCGACCACAGCCCGTCGAGCGCATCGGGCGCGAGCGCGCCGCAGCGCAGAACGGCTTCGGACGGATCGTCCGTCGCCGCCGGTTCGCCGGCCGCGTCGGCCTCATCGGCGGCAGACACGTCGCGGCGCACGTAGCGCGCGATGCGAAAGGCATGCGCGTGCCGGTCGTCGATCGGATGGTCCTCCGCCGTCGCCAGCTGCCAGCGTGCCGGATCGGGCGGCAGCGGCAGGGGCAGATGGACGTCGCCGTCGATCGCGGCGTCGATCTCGGTCAGGTGCAGGACGTCGATGCGCGGCATCGCAGCGCGGTAGACCTCGGCGCCGCCGATGATGAAGAGCGGATCGGACGCGAGATCCGACGCGCCGGCCATCGCCTGGGCGAGATCGATCGCCGCGTCGAGATCGCCCGCGAACCGAACCTGCAGCGGATCCCACTGGGCAACGCCGACGCGCGCGGCCAGGTCGGCCGACGCCGACGCCGGCGCGCGGCTGAGCACGACCGAGGCGCGCCCCGGCAGCGGACGGCCGAGGCGATCGAGGATCGACGCGAAGGTCGTGCGCCCCATGATCACGGCGTGGCCGCGGGTGAGCCGCTTGAAGAAGCGCAGATCGTCGGGCAGATGCCAGGGCAGATCGCCGTCGCGGCCGATGACGCCGTTCGACGCCACCGCCGCCACCAGCGCGAGCGTGGGACGCCGGCGGCTCACGATGCGTGCGCCGGCGACGTCGTCATACCGCAACCGGCGCGCGAATCGCCGGATGCGGATCGTAGCCCTCGACGAGGACGTGCGCGTAGTCGAGATCGTCGAGCGTGCGCACGGCGGGCGCGATGCGCACCCGCGGCAGCGGGCGCGGCGCGCGCGCCAGCTGGCGATCAGCCTGTTCGAGATGGTTGCGGTAGAGATGCACGTCGCCGAGGCTGTGGATGAAGTCGCCGGTGCGCAAATCGCAGAGATGCGCGACGATCTCGGTCAGCAGGGCGTACGACGCGATGTTGAACGGCAGGCCGAGGAAGATGTCGGCGCTGCGCTGGTAGAGATGGCACGACAGCCGGCCGTCGTTCGAGACGTGAAATTGGAAGAGCACGTGACACGGCGGCAGCGCCATTGCCGGCAGATCGGCGACGTTCCACGCGCTGACGACGTGGCGACGCGAGGTCGGATTCGTGCGGATCGCGTCGATCACCTGCGCCAGCTGGTCGATCGCGCCGCCGTCGCGGTCGGGCCACGCCCGCCACTGATGACCGTAGATGGGCCCGAGATCGCCGTCGTCATCGGCCCATTCGTTCCAGATCGACACACCTTCGGCCTGCAGCGAGCGCGCGCTGCGTTCGCCGCGGATGAACCACAAGAGCTCGTGGATCACCGAGCGCAGATGGACTTTCTTGGTGGTGACGACGGGCCAGCCGTCGGCGAGGTCGAAGCGCAGCTGGGCGCCGAAGAGGCCGAGGGTGCCAACGCCGGTACGGTCGTCGCGCGGCTCGCCGTCGTGGCGCACGCGGCGCAGGAGTTCGAGATAGCTGTCCACGGCGGGATTGTGTCACGCCCCGACGGCCGCGGGACCGGCCGCGCGCAGCGCCAGCGCGGCGACGGCGAGGGCGGCGGTTTCGACCCGCAGCACCGAGGCACCCAGCGCGAGCGGACGCGCGCCGCGCGCGCGCAGTGCCGCCCGCTCGTCGTCGGTCCAGCCGCCCTCGGGGCCGATCCATGCGATGCCCACCGAGCCGGTGAACAGCGGCACATCCGGCCGCACCGCGTCGGCGGGCGACGCGGCATCTGGAACGTCGAGCATCAGCGCGTCGGCGTCGTCCGGGGACGCCGCGCCGTCGGCGGCGAGGCGATCGGCGAGGGCATCCGGCGCCTCGCGCCACGACCACACGCCGGTCAGCGACGGCCGCCGCGCGCGATGGCTCTGCGCGACGGCCGCGTCGGCGACGCGCGTCAGGCGCGCGAGCGACGCCGGCCGCAGCTGGCGCGGTGTGCGCGCGGTCGCCACGAAGTGCACACCCGCGACGCCGAGCTCGGTCGCCTTCTCGACCAGCCACGACGCGCGCTCGGGGCGCAGCGGCGCAACCGCGAGATGCAGCGCGTACGCCGACTCGCCGGTCGGCGCGGCATCGCCGAGCTGCGCGACCGCGCGCCGGCGGTCGATCGAGACGATCGTCGCCCAGCGCGCCGCGCCGCGGCCGTCGACAACGCGCAGCGAATCACCCTGCGCCAGCCGGCGCGCGCGGAAAAGATGATGGTAGGCGTCATCTTCGATCGCCAGCGCGCCGCCCGACGCGAGGGCGGCGTCCCACGCCGTGGCCGCAGCGACGTGGGTCACCGCAGCGAACGATGCGTCGGCGCGATCGCTCACGTCGCGCGCAGGCGGTAGGCAATCCACGGGTCTTCGACGCGCGTCTCGACCACCGCGAAGCCGAGATCCCGCCAGCGGGCTTCGTCGCGCGCGCGATCGGCGACCAGGTTGCCCGCGTTGAGAACGTCGGCGCGCGGCGCCAGGAGCGCGCGCAGCGCCGGCAGATCGGGCGCGATGCGCTCAGGCAGGACGTTGACCGCGGCCAGGTCGAAGCCGCCGTCTACCGACGCGCGCAGCGCGTCGAGGCGACCGGCGAAAAACGTCGGCCGCCGATCGGCGAGGTCGTCGCGGTTGCGCTGCGCGTTGACGCGCGCGATCAGCGGCGACGCCGGATCGACGTCGAAGCCGACGGCGCGACGCGCGCCCAGCGCGAGCGCGACGAAGCACAGAATGCCCGAGCCGCAGCCGACGTCGAGGACGGCGCGCCGCGGCAGATCGAGATCTTCGAGCCAGGCGAGCACCAGGCGGGTCGAGGCGTGGCTGCCGGTGCCGAAGGCGCGCTGGGCGGGGATGTGCAGCAGACGACGGCCGGCGGCGCGCGCCGATGCACGGTCGACGGCCGCGTCGATCGACGGATCGTCGGGATCGCGCGGGTCGATGCGAAAGCCGCGGCCGACGTCGATCGGCTGGGCGTGCTGGCGGTAGGCGGCGAGCCAGTCCTCGGCCGGCTGCGCGGCGTCGTCGAGCAGCTCGGCGCCGACGATCGCCGCGGCGCGCGCGGCCGGCGGCGCATCGAGCGCGAAGTACGCGTCGACGCGGGCGTGGCCGGCTGGGATCGACGGATCGGCGAAGGGATCGTCGGCCGCTTCGACGTGCAGGCCGCGCGTGCCGTCGCGCCACAGGGCGTCGCAGAGCGCGTCGAGCCGCGCGACCGCGACGCGGTAGCGGCGGCGAACGTGGTCGACGTCGGTCACGGCGCGAACGCGCGCTAGTCGAGGACTTTGCGCAGGACGCGCTTGAAGACGCCGCCGCTCTCCTGCACCGGCACCTCGGCGGTCTCGGCGAGCTCGCGCAGGAGGCGCTCGCGCTCCTCCGACAGATCGCGCGGATGCGGCACGTCGAGCGCGACGTGGAGCACGTGATCGCCGCGCGCGTCGCCGCTGCGGGCACCGAGGCGCGGAATGCCCTGGCCGCGCAGGCGGAAGACGTTGCCGATCGCCGTGCCGGGCGGAATCTTGAGCGTCTCGGGACCGTGCAGGGTCTCGATCTCGACGCTCGTGCCGAGCACCAGCTGGGCGTAGTGCAGCGTGAGCGCCTCGTGCACGTCGGCGCCGTCGCGCTCGAAGCGCGGATGCGGCTCGACCTGGATGACCACGTCGAGATCGCCCGGCGGACCGCCGAGCGTGCCGTGATCGCCCTTGCCGCGCAGGCGCAGGCGCAGGCCGGTATCGACGCCGGCCGGAATCTCGACGTCGATCTCGCGCTCGCGCTCGATGTAGCCCGTGCCGCCGCAGGCCTCGCACGGATCGGTGACGACCGTGCCCATGCCGCCGCACTGCGGACAGGTGCGGGTGACGCTGAAAAAGCCCTGGGTCATGCGCACGCGGCCGACGCCGCCGCACATGGAGCAGGTCTCGCGGCGTCCGCTGGCGCTGCCCGAGCCGCCGCAGACCTCGCAGGTCTCGCGGCGCTGGATGCTGAGCGTGGTCTCGTGGCCGAAGACCGCCTGCTCGAAGG
>JBCCOR010000074.1:0-11817 GCA_039025295.1 Acidobacteriota bacterium | reverse complement strand
GCGAAGATCGAGCTGTCGTGCACGAACGACGCCCGGATCTCGGGATAGTCGTCGTCGCGCGGCGAGATCACCGGGATGATCGTGCCGGTGATGTCGTCGGCGAAGGCGAAGCCCTCGTACTCGCGGAAGATGTAGCCGACGACATCACCGGCACGATCATCCCGGTGATCTCGCCGCGCGACGACGACTATCCCGAGATCCGGGCGTCGTTCGTGCACGACAGCTCGATCTTCGCGTCGTACGGCGCGGTGGCGGGCCGCCGGATCCGGGTCTCGTCGAGCTGGGCGCCGGACACGGCGGAGTCGGGCACGCTGACCGCCACGACGTTCATCGACGCACGGCAGTACATTCCGATCACGCGGCGCAGCAACTTCGCGTTCCGCGCGTTCGGCCTGACCAGCGAGGGTGACTTCCCCGACGTCACGTTCATCGGCGGCCTCGACACGCTGCGCGGCTTCCGGGTGCGCGAGTTCGGCGGCTTCCGGGCGTTCTACGCCAACGCCGAGTTCCGCTTCCCGCTGATCGACGTCTTGGCGACGCCGATCTTGCAATTCCAGAGCGTGCGCGGCGTGGTCTTCTTCGACGTCGGCGCCGCGTGGTTCCCGGACATCAGCGACTTCGACTTCTACAACAGCGACGAAGACCGCCTCGAAGACGGCGTCGCGGCCTACGGTTTCGGCTTCACGATCCGCTTCCTGGGCCTCGATCTGAACTGGGATTTCGCCAAGCTCTACGACTTCCAGGATTCAGCCGACGGCTTCGAGACGTCGTTCTGGATCGGCCGACGCTTCTGAGCTGGATCGTCCCGAACGGTCACGCGCTCCTCGGCGACGCGCCGCTTCGGCGGCGCGCGCGAGGAGCGCTTCCTGTACTCGCGGCGTTGGCCCAGCGCGGCGAAACGACGACCTACGGCGCGCTGGCCGACACCCTGCGCATCCGGAATCCGCGCAGTTTCGGCCACGTTTTTCGTGCGATCAACGTCGCCCTGAATCAGCTCGGTGACGCCAACGGCGTCGCGATTCCGCCGATCCAATTCCTCGTGGTGCGCCAGGATTCAGGCATTCCGGGCCACGCGGCCGGCGATCCGTCGCGCGGCGCGGCCGCGCAGTACGAAGCGCTCGACGCCAACGGCCGCCGCGATCTCGCGGCCCGCGTCCAGGCGGAGATCTTCGCGTTTCCGCACTGGGACGCGGTCCTTGAAGCGTTCGAACTTGAGGCGAGCGGTGATCGCGGGCACGTCGCGGTGCGGTAGAATCGACGAATGAACGTTTCTCTGCCAGAAGCTCAAGAGCGATTTGTCCAAACGCAAGTTCAGAGCGGTCGGTACCAATCGGCGACCGATGTCGTACGCGATGCTCTTCGGCTTCTCGAAGAAGCCGAGCACCGACGCTTGGTCGAGAAGTGGCTTCATGAGGGGCTGACCGACGCGGAGCTGGCGCGTCTGCCGGACGAGCTCAAGGCTCGTGCCCGCGCCCACGTTCAGGGACTGATCGACGAAGGCTTGCAATCCGCGGAAGACGGCGGCTGGCTCGATGGCGCGCAGACCATCGCCAGACTGCGTGCAAAGTTTTCTAGTGAGCCAAGCGCCGCCACTTGATCCATGGCGTCATGGGTGCTCTCGCCGCGGGCGACTGCGGAGCTCGAAGACATTCTCCAATTCATCGCGGAGGCCAGTGGCAGTCAGGTCACGGCTCAGCGCATGCTAGATGCCTTCACGCGTGCACTCGATCAACTTGCCGTGACGCCCAGAATGGGCCGGAGGCGGCCGCATCTTACGGGCCACGCGGTTCGCTGGTGGCCCGTTCACCGCTACCTGATCGCGTACGATCCCGAGTCTCAGCCGCTTCGCGTGATCCGTGTGTTGCACGGCTCCCGTGATCTTGACCAGATCTTCGGCCAAGATCACGGAAACGCTTGAGATCAGACGGTGATCGGCACCTCGTAGGTTTTGCGATCAGCCCTCGCTCGTCGCCGGCACCAGGTACGGCGTGGCGTCCTTGGTCAGGGTCCAGCGCAGGTTCGAGTAGACGTAGAAGAACAGGCCGGCCGTCATGCCGATCAGGGCGTAGCTCGGACGCGGCAGGAAGGTCGAGGCGACCGTGATCGCCACGCAGACCGTGGAGTTGATCAGGATGTTCGGTCGGTAGATCGGGAGCGTGTAGTAGTACGTGATCTGCTTGCCGAGGTAGAAGAGCACCAGGCCCGCGATCGCCAGCAGGCGGAAGTCGGCCATCGCGATCTCGCCGACGATGGCGTGGCGGATCAGGTTGGCAAGAACGCTCATGCCCATCAGGAACAGGACGTTCGAGTAGAGCAGCACGTCGCCGTGTGCGAGGCGCTTGGTGCGTTCCAAGACGTGGAACGAGTCGAAGTAGATCCACCAGATGGCGCCGATCATCACGAAGCCGACGGCGGCCGCCAGGATGCTGTCGGCGCTCCAGCTGATGTCCTGGAGCGCGGCGACGAGGCTGATCACCGACTCGCCGAGCAGGATGATCGAGAGCAGACCGACGCGCTCGACCAGATGCACGCGATGCACGGCGTCGATCGACGTGCGGCGGCTGATCATCACCGCGGCCACCATTTCGAAGGCGATGCCGGTGAGAAAGATCGCCTGGCGCATCGGACCGTCGGCGAGCAGCGATGCGCCGGAGATGGCGACGCCGATCAGGCCGGTGATGCCCATGCTCTGCGCGAAGCGCTGGGATTCGGCGCCGACGCGCCGCGCCGACGCGAGGTACATTCCGGCGAGCACGACGCGGATCGCGACGTAGAAGCCGATCAGGCGCGCGTAGTGTTCGAAGAGGTTCTCACCGAGCGACGACGCCATCGCCGCCATCAGGAACATCACGCTGAGGGTCGCGATGCGCTGCGGTGGACTGTCGCTGTCGAAGCGGTTCGCGTAGAGCGTGTGCGTGGCCCAGATCCACCACACCGGCAGGAAGGCGATCGCGAAGATCACCAGCTGCTCGGTCGTCAGATGGCCGTGATGCAGATGCGCGAGATGATGGGTCACGACGCTGATCGCAGCGACGAACACCAGGTCGAAGAACAGCTCGAGCCAGGTCGCGTGGCGGTTGCTGTCGTGGTACTTCAGGGTCGCGACGCCAGTGGCGCTGCTCATGCCGTCACCGCGACGCGGGGAAAGAGGCGTTCGAGATAGGCGTCGAAGCGGCCGAAATCCTCCTCGATGCTCGGGTTCTTCATCACGTCGTAGCAGGCGAACGACTCGAGCGGCTCCATGCCGAAGAAGCGGAAGTTGAGATGCATCGGCCAGAAGAGATCGTCGATGCCGCGGCCCTCGAAGAACGTCTGCGACGGATCGCCGAACGATTCGCGCGGCGCGTTGAAGGTCAGCGACAGGGCATAGCGCTTGCCGGTGAGGGTGCCGCCCGCGCCGTATTGGATCGTCGGATCCTTGCGCGTGCGACCGTCGCCGGCGCACAGGCGGCCGTCCATGCCGGCGGAGTAGACGTGGTCCATGTAGCGCTTGAACGACCACGGCACGCCCATCCAGTTGACCGGCGTCTGCAGGAAGACCGTGTCGGCCCAGCGATGGCGCTCGATCTCGGCGTCGACGTCGAGCTCGTCCAGCATGGTCGTGATCTGCACGTCGTAGCCGCGGTCGCGGCAGTGCTGCGCCACCTTGTCGGTGAGCGCGCCGTTGAGCGTTCCGCGGGAGAACGGATAGGGCTGATGGGCGTTGATGAGAAACACGTTGGGCATGCGTAGGCTCCTGGCGGGGTCGATGGTTCGTGCGGGTCGAATGCGGCGTGTGCGTCGACCTCTAACCTATGAACCCCGCCCGATCCGGCGGTAGATCGATCGCCCGCAAGGCTTGCACGATCCTTCAGGTATCTGGGCAAAGCGATGGTTCCGTCGTGCTTTCTGGCATAATCCAGCATCATGGAACAGGATGCGCTCATTCAGCGAATTGCCCAACACGCGCCGACCGAGGGCTTTCACGACACCGCCATTCCCGGCCTGCGGCTGTATCGTCAGAACCACGCCACGACCGAGCCGCTGCCGACGATCTACGATCCGTCGATCTGCGTCATCGTCCAGGGCGTGAAGTGCCTGCGCTTCGGCGCGGAGACGATCACCTACGACGCGGGCCACTATCTGGTCAACGCGCTCACCCTGCCGCTGGCGGCCACGATCCCCGAGGCCGCGCCCGCGATGCCGTTTCTCGGTTTCTTGATCCGCTTCGATCCCGTCCAGGTGGGCAAGCTCCTGGCGGAGATCGACGACCTCATCGCGTGGCCGTCCGATATGTCCGTGCGCGCGATCGACGCGTGCCCGATCACGCCCGGGCTGGCGCAGGCGACCCATCGCCTCATCGGCTGCCTCGTCGACCCGGTCGATCGCAAGGTGCTCGCCGAGGGTTTGGTGCGCGAGGTGCTCTACGACGTCCTGCGCGGTCCGCGCGGCATCATTTTGCGCGCGCAGACGCTGCGCGGCAGCAGCAGCCAGCGCGTGGGGCGCGCCGTGGCGTTTCTCGAGCAGCACTACCGCGAGCCGCTGACCATCGAGGCGATCGCCGACCAGGCGTCGATGAGTCCGTCGGCGCTGCACCAGCATTTCAAGCAGGTGACGGCGCTCTCGCCGATGCAATTCGTCCAGCGTCTGCGCCTGCACCAGGCCCACGCGCTGCTCCTGGGCGGCCGCGGCGCGGCCGAGGCGGGCTTCGCGGTCGGCTACAACAGCCCGTCCCAGTTCAGCCGCGAGTTCCGCCGCCTCTTCGGGATGTCGCCGAGTCGCGTGCGACAAAGCGGCGAGGGCATGGCCCTCACCGCGTGAAGACCGCTGAATCCTGCGAGCTGTCCGCCTGCCTACGCTGGATCCAGCAGATCACGGTAGGCCGCAAGGCGGCTCTCGCGCGCTGTGTGTACAACGTCGATCACGTACACGATCTGAGTCGGGTCATCGATGAAATAGAAGACCCGATGCGACAGGACGACCTTGGCATGGAGTGGTCGTTCGAACTGCGTGTTCACAATCGGGAACGCGCGTGGATGCGTTTCGAGCTTCTGAATGCTGGCTTGCATCGCGCGCAGCCAGCTGGTGGCGCGCTCAGGGCCTGATTCGCGTTCGATATACGACGTGGTTTCCTGCAGCGCGCTGGTGGCTTGCGGGTCGTATCGGACGTGGTAGAGCGCGCTCAGAGATCGAGGCCCAGGCGCGTTGCCACCGTGGCGATCGCTTCGCGCGCGTCCACGCCCCGCTCCCCAGCGTCGAATCGCGCGATGGCCTCTTTCCAGCGATCGCCGCGCTCCAGCGCAAGCTGCATCATGTCGTAGGTCTCTGGACTCATGACGACCATGGCGGCCTCGCCGTCCTGCGTGAGCGTCTCGACCCGACCTTTCGCCAAGCGCGCAAGGTGCTCGCTCGGGTTCTGATGAAAGTGCGTCAGGGGATAGGTGTCGCGCGTCGAATGATCCATGGCGGTTCTCCGTGCATGATGATTTCTCAACCTAGCACAGTGGTTGCCCCTCGGACCGCGTCCCGCTCTCGTGCGCCGCGCACAGCAGCATGTGCGGCAGGGTGAGCGCGGCGAGACCGATGAAGACGACGCGCACCAGGGCCGGATCGGCGGCCGTGCCGCCGGCGCGCAGGCCGAACCAGGCCGCGCCGGCGAACGCGAGCGTCGCCAGCGAGAGCGGCGCCGCGGCGCGTGCGAAGCGGACGAGGCCGAGGTCGAGGCGCGCGGGCATCGACTGGGCGATCGTCTCGAGCGTGTGGCGCGCCGAATGCCAGACGCAGAAGTAGACGAGGAAGCCGATCAGCGGCGGCGCGAGCAGCAGAATCGCCGCCAGCGCCGCCAGCTCGAGGAGCACGTCGCGGCTCGCGGTCGCGCCATCCCGCAGCCAGCGATGCGCGTGTCGCCCGGCGACGGCGATCAGCGCCGGCGCCAGGATCAGCGCGGCGTCGCCGACGCCGTCGAGCAGGCGCGGCGTCGCTGTCGCGGCCTGCGCGCCGATCAGCCAGTCGAAAACGCGCGCGACCTCGGCGCGGTGGGCGACGATCGGCAGCGCGATCGGCAGCGCGCCGCGCGCCAGCACCTCGAGCGCGTACATTCCCGGCCCCGCGCCGTCGCGGCGCACGTCGCCGAGGCCGAAGTGCACCGCCGAAAGCAGCAGGAAGCCGGCCAGGGTGGCGGCCGGGAACGCGATCCACAGCGCGACGACCAGCGCGCCCAGCGCGAGATAGCCGAGCCCGAAGACGACGCCCCACGCGCGCCCGAGGCGCGGCGCGAGCAGATCGCGGCCGAGCCGGTGGTCGAGCGCGCCGTGCGGCACGCCGAGCAGGGCGACGCCGATCGCCAGCGCGACCAGCTGCGCCGGGAGCGGCGGCGCGACGAACACCGCGATCAGGCCGACGATCAGCGTCAGCCTGAGGGCGATGCGCCGATGCGCCGACCACCAGCCGTCGAGCGGCGACCGCGGCGTTGTGCCCGCCGTCGCCGCGCCGCTCAGGCCGGCGCGGTGTGTCGCAGCGTGCGCAGCCATTCGCGGGTGAAATCGGCCTTGGGCATCGCCCAGATCACGTCGAGCAGATCGCGCGGCGTGTCCGAATCGGCCAGAAAGCGCACCAGATGGTCGGCTGGCACGCGGCGGAACATCGCCGCGAACATCGCCGGCGCGCGCTCGGGTCGGTGGCGCAGGAACGAGAGGAAGACGCGGTCGAGAAAGCGCGCGCGTCGCCGCCAGGCGCGCGGCGGCGTCGGCGGAACGCCTGCCCGAACGGCCCGCGCCAGATGCGCGCTCGTTCGCTGGATGGCGAGAAAGGCATAGCCGCTCGACGCGCGCACGCAGCCGGCGGGCGTGCCGATGGGCACCGCGCGGCCGGGCTGCTGCCGCCGCTGCCGCCGCGCGCGCGCGCCGAGGCCGAGGGTCATCGGAATGACGCCCGATTCCTCGCCGGTCACGGTGACGTCGCGCAGGCCGTACGCGCGATCGAGATAGGCGCGGATCGCCGCGTCGTAGACCGCTGAGGCGTGCGGTCGGGTCGAGATACAGGTCATCTCGACCAGCGCCTCGCGCGCCGAGAACGGCAGCAGATAGGCGAAGCGGATCTCCGACGGATCGTCGGTTGGCTGGAAGTCCATCAGCGTCGCGGTCGTCGGATCGAAGACCGGCGCGTCGGCGCGCACGAACCATCCCCGAAAGTGCTGCAGCAGCGCGCCCGGCGTCGGCGTGGGCGGACGGCTGTCGAAGAAGAGATCGGCGCGCAGGACGTCATCGCTGTCGGTGCGCACGTCGACGTGCTGCGCGCCGGCGTCGACGTCGAGCACCCGCTCACCCAGCCGCAGCGTCACGTTGGGCGCGGCGCGCAGGCGCGCCAGCGCCTCGTCGTAGAAGACGTCGGCGGGAATGTGCTCATAGGCGTAGGCGGCCGAGGACGCGATCGTTTCGCCGTTCGCGATCGGTGCCGCGACCCGCCAGCGGTGCCAGCGATGGCGCACGCACGCGCTGAACGGATGCGGCTCGAGCGCCCACAGGCACCAGGTGCGGTCGCGGACGTAGTCGGTGCGCGGCTCGATGAGAATGATCGGCCGATCGTCGACGCCCGCTTCCAGCAGATGCACCGCCAGGCTCAGGCCGGCGCAGCCGCCGCCGCCGATGACGATCGGGTCGCGGTTCATCGAAGCTCCCCGCCGGCCGCCTCGGTGAGCGCCGGCGACGCCGCCACCGACTGCCGGCGCAGGCGCCACAGCGCGGCCGTCGGCAGCGCGATCAGCGGACGATGCAGGTGATCCTGATGGCGATGCGCCGCGATCGGCTGGCCCAGCTGCGCCTCGAGCCGCGACTGCAGCGTGCGGCGCATCAGGAAGGTCGCCGCGCGCGTGCCCTCCCAGGCCTTGCGCATCGTCGTCGTGTAGGCGCGCGCGTGCCAGTAGCCGACGCCCTGCCGGCAGATCTGATCGCCGATCGCCTCGTAGCTGCGACTGGCGGTCAGGATCGCCCAGCGCGCCGACGGCGGCAGATAGGCCATGCCGACGTCGGCGCTGCGGTAGTACTCCGCGGCCAGCGTCAGCAGGCGCTCGACGGCCTGGTAGACGCGCGCGCCCGCGGCGTCGGCGTCGGCCGCGCCGGGCGCGAGCACCGCGCACGCGACCTGCTCGGCCGGCACCCAGTCGGCCGGCAAGTAGATGCGATCGTTTTCGAGATCCTCGCGCACGTCGCGCGCGATGTTGGTCAGCTGCATCGCGATGCCGAGATCGATGGCGTAGAGCGGCGCCTCGGGGGAGCGGGCCCCGAGCAGGCGGCACATCATCACGCCCACGGTCGAGGCGACCTGGTAGCAGTAGCGCACCAGCTCGTCGGAGGTCGCAAAGCGGACGGTGCCGATGTCGGAGCGCAGGCCGCGGATCAGCTCGCGGGCGTATTCGTGCGGGATGTTGCGCCGCGCCGCGAGTGCGATCACGTCGGCGACCGCCGGCAGATCGGACTGGCCGCGACCGAGATCGTCGTAGACGCGATCGAGCCAGCGCAGACCGAGCGCGTCGTCGTCGAGCTCGTCGGCGAGATCGTCGACGAAGCGGCAGAAGCGGTAGAGGACCGCCACCTCGTCGCGCACCTGCGCCGGCAGGAAGCGGGCGGCGAAGTTGAAGGTCTTGGCGTGGCGCGCCATCACCGCGGCCGGCAGCTCGTCGGTGGCGAGCGGCGCGCGGGCGGCGGGCCGCTGACGGTTTGCGTCGTTGGCCCCCGTGTTGACCGCGGTCGACGCCGGCACAACGATCCGGTCGCGCCGCGGCGTCTCCATCTCTTCATCGAGCAGGCGATCGAGCACTTTGGCCGAGGTCAGAACGCCCGGCACGCCCGCGCCGGGATGGGTGCCGGCGCCGACCAGGTAGAGATCGCGCAGCTCCTCGGAGCGGTTGTGGAAGCGGAACCACGCCGACTGCGTCAGCACCGGCTGGATCGAGAAGCCCGCGCCGCGCTCCGACAGCAAGCGCTGCTGGAAGTGCTCGGGCGTGACGTAGAAGTCTTCGGTGATGTGGGTGTCGAGATCCGGGCAGACCGTCGCGCTCAGCAGATCGACCAGGCGATCGCGCAGCTGGGGGCCGGCCGACGACCAGTCGATGTCAGCGCCAAGGTTCGGCACCGGCACCAGCGCGTACATCGACTCGCAGCCCGCGGGCGCGAGCGACGCGTCGGTGCGCGTCGGTGCGTGCAGATAGAGGCTCATGTCGTCGGCCAGCACACGGTTCTCGAAGATGTCCTCGATCAGGCCGCGGTAGCGCGGGCCGAGCAGGATCTCGTGATGGGCGAGGTTCGGGTAGGTGCGGGTCGCGCCGAAGTACAGCACGAACAGGCCCATCGAATAGCGCATGCGGTCGATCTTGGGGGTGCGCCACTTGCGACGGTGCGCGGCCGGCACCAGATGGCGGTAGACCGCCGGCGCGTCGGCGTTGGCGACGACGAGGTCGGCGTGCAAATGCTCGCCGCTGGCCAGCCGCACGCCGGCGGCGCGGGCGCGTCGGCCGCCGCCCGTCGGGCCGTCGACCAGGATTTCCTCGACGGTTTCGCCCAGGCGCCACTGCACGCCTTCCTCGCTGAGCAGGCGCGCGAAGCCGTCGACCAGCGCCGCCGTGCCGCCCATGGCGAAGTGCACGCCGCCCGAGCGCTCGAGATAGTGGATCAGCGAG
This sequence comes from Acidobacteriota bacterium, assembly GCA_039025295.1. GTDB lineage: Bacteria > Acidobacteriota > Thermoanaerobaculia > Multivoradales > J023 > JBCCOR01. The sequence continues at coordinate 2,165 of JBCCOR010000074.1, read as the reverse complement.
TAGATCGAGGTCGTGGTGAAGGGGTTGCCGCCGACGAGAAGCGGATGAAAGCTCAGCGCCTGGCGCAGCAGCGGATGCTGAATGAAGCGGGCGGTCTGCTGATAGACGCTGCGGTCGCTGCGCAGGCGCGCGAGCGACGGCACGAGGCCCGCCATCGTGCGGAACTGGTGGAACGGCTGATCGCCGAGCTGCTCGAAGCCGATCTCGTAGATCTTCTTCGTGTGCTGGAGCAGCTGCCGATAGCCCTCGACGTCGCCCGGCGAGAAGCGCGCGATCTCGCCCAGCATGGTCTCGAGATCACCGCTGTAGTCGAAGGTCTGGCCGTCGTGGAAGCGGATGCGATACCACGGCTCGAGGGTGCGCAGCGAAACATAGTCGTCGCGCCGGCGGCCGTGCAGTGCGAAGAGCTCGTCGATCAAAAACGGCGCGGTGATGATCGTCGGGCCCGCGTCGAACGTGTAGCCGCCCCGGCGATAGACCGCGGCGCGGCCGCCCGGCTGGTCCTGTCGGTCGACGATCGTGACGTCGAAGCCGCGGGCGCGCAGGCGCAGCGCAGCGGCGAGTCCGCCGAAGCCGGCGCCGATCACCAGCGCTGTCGATCGTTCCTTCATGCCGCCTCCTTCCGTGTACAGGGTATCGAGGGTTGTGGAGATCGCCGCGGACGACGGCGAGGCCGGCGGGGCTGGCCCCGCCACGCCCGCGGCGTGCGCAGCGCGGATCAGGCCGGCTGGTAGCCGTCGGCGTCCGACTTGGCCTTGGCGATCTGGTAGATCAGCACGCCGTAGAACGCCTTGGCGATGAGATCGGCGACGCTGTAGCCGACCTGCAGGCCGACTTCACCGGCGGCGCCGGACAGGCCGATCATCGGCAGGATGAACGCGATCGGGTAGACCCACCAGGAAATCGCGATGACCGCACGCGCCCGCTTGAAGAGCGTGGCGACCTCGCCGGTTTCCGTCGCGATGGCCTTGCCGAGCTGGACGAAGAGCACGTACAGGATGTAGAGGAACGGAATCATGGCCAGGAACCACCACAGCCAGCGCGTGCCGGCAACGCTCGAGATCTCGCCCGGGTAGCCGAGCAGGATCATGGCGAACGACGCGATGGTCAGGTTGCGCAGCATCGGGCCCGACACCGCTTTGGCCAGGCCGAGGACGGCGACCAGCTCGACCAGGAGCAGCGGCACGGTGATCAGCCAGTCGGCGTAGCGATAGGCTTCGTTGAAGGGGACGCCGGTCGCTGCGTAGGTGCCGTCGGCACCCATCGCGTAGGCGCCGGCCCAGCTGCCCAGGATGCGGTAGTAGTGATAACCGGCGATGAACACGACGACGCCGGAAACCGTGACGCCGGTGCGGTAGGCCGGGGAGACTTGGTTGCGGGACATGAAGAAGAAGATGCCAGCGCCGAACATGGTCGCGATGGTGAGCGAGAAGAAGTTGAATACCAGGTCGTACTGGCCCATTGTCAGGATGGGAAGATCCACGGTGCGTTCTCCTTGCGCCGAACGTCTTGTGGGTTGGACGTCCGATGCGGGTTCACGGTGACGTCTTCGGCGTTCAGCGAAACGTCGAAGCGCGAGAGACAGGTCTGCCGACCGATCCCGATGCGATCTGCGCAGGCAAAGCGCCCGTGGCGTCTGCGCTCGATCCCTGATGCGCGTCGTTGTCAGACGAGGGGTCCCGAGGTCTCAGGAATCGAGCGGGTCGCGGTGCGCGTCTGCGATGCAGGTCGTCGGGCGATCCGGTATGCGCATACCGGCCTTAATCGCTTAACGACAAGCGTTTGCAGGCTCATCAGAAAAGGCAGCCTGTGCTGGGCGGCGGCTCACAACGCAGCGTTGCGAACCATCCGTCGAAGGGACGGCCCCAGAGGGCCAGGTGTTGCTTTCGTGCTGAGTATAGGAGGCTGTACGCGGCTATACAAGGCTTATCTTAAAGTTAGACAGCAAATTTTTGTCTTGGACAGGCGTTCGCTGTTCACCTTTGCCTGGATGCAGTTGTCCAGCCTTGTTCAGCTTGCCCCACATCGGGTAGGGGCGGCCGGGTTCGCCCCGGCCGGCCCCTCCCACACCACCGTACGTACGGATCCGTATACGGCGGTTCGAAGCGTTGAGGTCACATCGCCAGCCGGGGCACACCCAGCTGATCGAATCGCGTGTTCGGCAG
>JBCCOR010000073.1:0-11872 GCA_039025295.1 Acidobacteriota bacterium | reverse complement strand
CTTCCGCATCGGACGCGTCGACGGCGACGATGCCTCGAATCTGCGCTTCTTCACCCATCTCGTGCCGCTGCGCGACGGCGTGCCGCTCGACCACGACGGCGAGCCGGGCTCGAACACCGAAGAGGAGGACGACGAGATCGATCCGCTGACGGTCGTGCGCGATGCGGGCAGCACGTTCACCTGCGGCGGCGAGCCGGCCAACAACGTCCGCCTGTGCGCCACGCCGCTGGGCTTCGACGGTCGGATCGCGGCGCGCCTCGACGCCATCGACGGCTTCGATCGCGACTACTACGCCTTCGCCCTCGACGCGATGGCGCGGGTCGAGATCGTCGCCGACGGTGCGGTGCGCCTGGGCGCCGTGCTGCTCGACGTGAACGGCCGCACGCTGGCCACGCGCGACGCGGTGGGTGAGGGCTTCACGCTCGACGCCGTGCTCGCGCCGGGCCTGTACTACCTGCGCGTCGACGGCGCCGACCGCGGCGTCGACGGCGGCGATTACCGCCTGGCGCTGCGCCAAAGCGCCGGCGCGATGTAGTCGCCCGTCGAGACCTGAGCTCCTGGTGGGGAACCTTCGCCCCCGTCGCGCGTGCGTCGAACGCGCGCGGCGGGGGCGCTTTTTCGCTGGCGCGCTCGCCTCAGCGCGGCAGGCGCACCGCCGGATCGCCGATCACGACGTAGTTGCGCGCGTCTTGGGCGACTTGATGGATGAACGCGGCGTCGCGTCCCACCGTCGGATCGCCGGCGTATTCGTGGAGCAGGTTGGAAAGGGCTGCGGCGCTCTCGGCGTAGCGCTGGTCGATGTACTCCATGGCGTGACCGATGCGGTCGCCTGCGAGCAGCTGGCGGCAGGTGCTGACCAGCGACCGGATTTGATCGCCGCCGCTCTCTCGCGTGCCGCCGTGGCCGCTCAGGTCGAACGACGTGCTCCACACGCGATCGATGTGACCGACCACCGCCTGCGCGCCGCGCGACAGCATTTCCTTAGCGAGGTGCGAGACCATCGGCTGCGGCGCGATCCGCTGGCGACGTGCGCCGCGCTCGGCGAAGTCGTCGAGGGTCGGCACGCCCGCGCCGTAGCAGGCGAAGAGGAAGGTGATCAGGCCGTCGAGATCGCTGGGGAGATGATCGCCGGTGAACGCGCTGGCCGTGGCCCCGCGCGCGCCGGCGTAGAAATCGCCGCACACCAGCGCGCCGTGATGGGTCGCGAAGTGCGGCGCGCGCGGATCGACGCACAGGCCGTGGCCAGCTGCGAACAAGAAGCCGGGGCGGCTGGCGAGCAGCGCGCGCAGATCGTCGTGATAATCGCCGTCGGCGCGTACGATATTGGGCAGATCGCGCGCTGGCCCGTCTTCGGTCGACGCCTGCCGCAGGGCGCGCGTCAGCGGATCGACCAGGGCGTCGATCAGGTACTGCTCGTTGGCTTCCGGGCCGCCGACGCCGAAGATGGCGGCGTGTCGCGACGTCGATGTGTCGCCCGCAGCCGCCGTCCGCTTCTCGTGCGCGACCACGCTCTCGGCGTAGCGCGCATAGTCGTTGGCCGACGGCAGATGCAGGCGGCCGACGGCGTATTGCACGTCGAGATCGTACTGCAGCGCAAACGGCAGCTTGGCGGGATCGCCGACCAGCAGCAGGTAGTAGGGCAGGATCTTGGGATCGGCCGGACCGAAGCCGAGATTCCGATCTTCGCCAAAGATCGCGCGATTCCGGCGAAACCGTGCGCTGCTGTGATGCTGCGGCAGATCGTGCGGCTCGTGGTAGGCGGAGCCGGCCTGCTCACGCCGCAGTTCGAGCAGCGGCGCGAGCGCTTCCTTCTGGCCGGGTGTGACGTCGGGGCCGTAGAGCACTTTCCAGCCCGCCTGGTCGAGTCGCTCGGCGTCGACGCCCTCGATCGGCTGGCGCTCGGGATCGTCGCCGCGGTTCTCGAGCCACCAGGCGAGCTGCTCTTCGACGGCGCGCTGGCCGGTTCGCAGCGCGCGCCGCAGATGCCAGGTGACGCCGGGCGCGGGCAGGCGGGTGCCGGTCTCGGCCCGGATGCCGTTGACGTAGGGTGCCACGTCGTCCGCGGCGACGCGGCTCAGGGAAGCGGGCTGCGTGTTCCAGTCGTCCGCGGCGATGCGGCTCAGGGAAGCGGGCTGCGTGTTCCAGTCGTCGCCCGTCGGGTAGTCGATCGGCGAATAATCGCCCTGCGCGACTTCGACGCCGTCGGCTTCCTCTTCGATCGGATCGCCCGCCGACAGATGGCGCTTCGCCGCGGGCGCCCAGTCGCCGAAGAGCACGAACGGTGCCCAGTGCACGGGCGCGGCGGTCGCTTCGTCGGCGAGCATCGCACGCTGGGCGGCGGCCAAGGCGGCGCCTGGGGCCAGCGCCTCGTCGCCGCGCAGCGCATCGTAGAAGTGCTTCATGAACGTTGCCGTGTGGCGGTCGTCGACGTCCCACAGGCTCATCAGCACCCGCGGTGCGCCGGCGTAGAGAAACGCATGGGCGAGTCCCTGAATGCCCGCGCCGGCCTGGCTGGGGCCGACGCCGGTCTGGCAGGCGCTGAGCACGACCAGGTCCGCGGCCATGCGCATCTTGTAGACCTCGTGGGCGAAAAGCAGATGCTCGCTGTGCTTCCGCCCGTCCTCGTCGAAGCGCGAGAACACCAGCGCCGACAGATCGGGATCGTCGGGATTGACGATGGCGTGGGTGGCGATGTGCACGTAGCGGGCCGTGGCCAGACCGTTGAGCAGCGTCTTGTCTTTGTAGGCTTCGAAGCCGCGCAGGATGAGCTGGAGCGGCGATGGAAACGTGGCGGCGACGTTGTCGGCTTCCGCATCGGTGCCGGGCAGGCGCGGCAGAACGGTGGTGAAGCCCTGCCGGCCGGCTGCGCGGCGGGTCGTGAGCGGCCAGGGCAAACGGGCGATCGTGTCGTCGTCCGGCTGCGCGCGCGCGTCGGCGGCCGCCTGGAGTCGGTCATCGTCGCGCGAGAAGACCGGGTCGGCGACGAGCGTGAGATCGTGTTCCGGGAACCGACGATCGGGCTGGCTGCGGCGCATGGCCTCGAGCGCGCTCAGCGACGGGATGAGCGGGCTCTCATGCGATTCGACGAGGTATGCGCGCGCCGACGCAGCGTCGGCGTCGGTCGCGTCACCGTGGGCTGCATCGCGCGGTATGCGCAGCGCGCTGAACGGCGCGAGTGCGATCTCGCCATCGGGCACGATGACCAGGCGCTTGGCACTGTGAAGGGCGGGGAGCGCGCTGCCGAAGAGCGCGTCGGCGGCGTCGGCGAGGGCGCGATCGCGCTCTTTGATGCGATGCGAAGCACGCGCCTCAGCCGCGGTCCGCGCTTTGTCGATCGCTTCGATCAGCGTGTCTCGCCCGGCGAGCACGTCGATCGTCACCGCAGCGTCGCGCTCTGGGCCGAGGCGGAAGAGATAGCTGCGCGCGTCGCCGAGCACGTAGAGCAGAAGCATGGTCTCGCCGTCGGCGACGTGGGCGCGCAGGGCGTCGATGTCGAGCCCCGTCGGCCGGGTCAGCTCGGCGTACTGCGGATCGGCGCTGCGGATGCGCTGCTGAATGCGCATGTGCTGCGCATCGAGACGCCGCCGCTTGGCCTGGGTCTCAGGATCCGTATCGCTGCCCAGCGCGCGCAGCGCCTCGTGAATGATCCGTTCCTCGTCGAGCAGGTGAGACGGCACGTTGCGCGCAGGGGGGAGACGCTCGTCGCCGATCGCATCGAGCAGCACGCGCGATCGTCGCTGCTCGGCAACGAGCAGGGCCTTCGCGGCGTGCGATACGCCGTCGCTCGCTGTCGCGCCGCGCAGATGGAGACTCGCGTGCAGATCGATCCAGTCCTGGTAGTACGCGTCGCGCGCGGCCAGCAGCTTGGCGCGCTCGCGCGGATTGACGGTGCTGCGCCGCGTCGACTCGATCAGCGCGGTGCCGCGTGCGAACGCGGCGAGGGCCTCGTCGTCGCGGCCGAGCGCACGCTGGGTCAGGCCCAGACCGCGATGGGCAACCGCCTCTTGACGGGCACCGCCGTTGCGCGCGCGCACCCGGGCGAGCGTCTTGGCGAAGAGGTCGTAGGCGATCTCGAATCGACCTGCCTTGCGCTGCGCGTCGCCCTCGTTGAGCCGGCAGGCGTCGTAGAAGCGGCGCAGATTCTTCTGATCCGCGACCAGCGCGGCCGCCGTCTGGAACTGCTCGATGGCGCTGTCGAGTGCCGCTGGACTCGCATCGTTGGATGCGAACGCCTGGCCGATCAGCAGATGCAGCTCGGCTTGCTGGAAGTTGTTGAGCGTGGACAGCGCTTCGTCTTTGGTGATCGCGTCGAGGACGCGGTACGCGGTGGCCTCGTCATGGCGCCGAAGATGGACTTCGACCAGCGCCTTTTGCGCTCTGAGACGCTTTTCATCCATGCCGCTGCGACGGGCTGCGTCGAGGCTGCGCTCGAGCGCCTCGATCGCCTCGTCGTACCGACCCTGGCGGATCAAGAGCTGTCCCAGGTTGTAGAGCACGCCGCTCTGTCGGTCCGGGCGCGCCTCGATCTGCCAGTGCCGGTCCAGTTCGTCATGGAGCACGAGTGCTTCGTCGAGGGCGCCAGTCTCCGCCAGCCAGAGCGCGCGGTTGGTTTTGACCTGCACGGCGAGTGCTGGGTCATCCGCGCGCGTCTCGAGGGCTTCAGCACGTTGCAGAAGGGCTTCGGCTGCGTCGAAGCGGCCCTCGCGCAGCGCCAGGCCGGCGAGATGGTTGTCGAAACGCATGGCGTGGTTGATGGAGTCGTTGTTGGTCGCCAGCGTCGATCCGGTGTTGTAGTGCGTGCGAGCCTCGTCATGATCACCGCGTTTGCTTGCCATCCTGCCAAGTTGCAGATGCACCCACAGCTGCTGCTCGATCTCGCCGCGCTGTTGCCAACCTTCGAGCGCCTGTATGTAACGCTCGCGCGCCTGATCAAGCTGTGCAGTGTTCCCCTTGGCTCCGCGCCGCAGGACGTCGGCGCGGCAGAACGTATGCAGCAGATCGACGGCCTCGCGATCGTCGTCGGTCGCGGGACGCGGCGCGCCGACGGTCAGCGCGTAGCGGCTTGTTTGGGCCTCGTCTGACAGCGAGACGATCTCGAGCCGATAGGTCACGCCGGCATCGGCGATCCACGGCAGCACCTCGCTGCCGCGGATGCCGGTCGGGCTGTCCATCTCGACCAGCAGGATGTTGCTGGCGTCGTCGTAGAGCCGTACCTGGACGTCGATGCCGCGCTGTTCGACGGTTGCCGTCACGAGATGGTCGGCGGGGAGGGCGTCGACGGACGGGAAGCGCCACGCGTGCGATGCGCCGCCGTCGAGTTCCTGTTCGTGGACCTGATCAAAGATGAAGGTGTGGGTTGTCACGGTCGCAAGCCTCTCATCAGATTGCAAAGGGTTCGAAGGATCGGGATGGGGAAGCGCGTGCGCCATGGCGGCGCACGCGAGAGAAGACACCAAAATCGCTGAAATCATGTAGATCGCTCTGACGCGATTCTGGTTGAAGGTACTCATGGTGCTGCGCTCCCGCTGGATCGCACGACGATCTCGCGCGTCTCGATCAGCACCGCGCCGCCGCCGTCGGCATCCGTGCCGTAGACCCGAAGCGCGACCTTCGACGGCAGCGTATCGATGCGGAAGACGAGCGTGCTTTGGTCGCCGAACGCTACGCCGCCGAGCCGGTAGAGCAGACGGCCGTCCGCGGGATCGATCCAGTCGACGCGGTAGCGCGGGTGGCCGGGCAGTTCCGGTCCGTCGAAGAGCAGCGTGAACTGGATCGCCTCCGCTGATGCGCCGACGTCGATCTGCAGCCGGCTGCGGTCGCGGGCGCCGAGTGTGACTTCCTTGAAGGCACTGATCAGAATGGGCTGACTGAGTTCTGCAACGCGATCCTGGGCCGTGTCGCGCTCGCTTTGCAGAACCGCGGTGTCGTTCTGCAGGCCATTGATTTGATCGTCGAGCCGCAGCACGGCGACGCCGAGCCCGATCGTGAGCGCCAGCAGCGCGGCCGCCAGCAGCGTGAGGCCGCGACGCCCGAGCGCAGACGGCGCGGCGTCGGACGGGAAGGCGCGCACCGACGCTGTGGGTGCGTCGTCAGCGCGCACGAGCGCGTCCCGCGCGCGCGCGGGGCCGGCCTCGATCCACGCGCGGTAGTCGGCGTCGTCGGGATCGAGGCGCAGTCGACCGTCGTCGGATGCCGGACGATCGAGCGCGGCGAGCTGGGCGACCGGCACGCGGTCGACGCGATGCGCCGCGCGCAGCCGCGCAGGCGCGATGTCCGCGCGCAGCGCCGATCGCGCGATCCAGATCGCGCGGTCCGACGCGTCGGTGTCGGCGTCCAGCGCTTCGAGCGGTCGGTCGTCCGGTCCGAGGAGCGGCACGGTGTCGACCGGCACGCACGGCACGTCGCGCGCGTCGTCTGATGCGTCGCCGAGCATCAGCCAGAAGACGTCGGGCGCGTCGGCCAGCTGAACGACGTCGCCGCGGCGCGCGACACGGGTCTCGACGTTCGCATCGGACCGGGCGCGATCGGCGGCCTGTGCCGCGGCGAGGGCGGCGCGGGCGCGCTGGCGCGGCGGCAGGGCGGGATCGGTCGGCGGTGGCGGCTCGGTGGGTGTCATCGTGCTGGGTCCGTCTACCGCATGTTGACAAGCTTTGAGCTGCGCGCCCAGCCTGGCGAGCAGATCGGGCACGCGCTCGCGCGGCACGTCGAGCAGCTTGGCGATTTGGCGATTTGACGGCAGCTGCGCGTCGTCGCTGCTCTCCGACGCGTCCGGCAGCACGTCGCCGGGCAGGGTGTCGATCGCAAACGCCTCGAGGAAGTGCCACAGGCGTATCAGGTAATGACGGGTTTTGACGCGCTCGTTCGAGTGCTCGATCGAGATGGCGACGCAGCGTGCAATGCGCGCGAAGCGGCGACGCGCGCGCGCGCCGCCGGGATCGTCGAACGCGGCCGCCGATGCGCCGGCGCTGTGCGCGTCGCGCAGCCGACTCGACCAGCTGCCGCGGGCGTCGCGCTTCAGCGCCGCGGCGAGATCGCCGAAGCGCACGGGCGCCTTCTGGCTGCGCATCCACGCGGCGAGCTCGTCGCTCAGCCGCGCGTTCAGGCGCGTGCGGGCGGCGTGCCGGGCGGTGATCATCGCGTCGAGATGATCGCTCAGCCAGCGATCGGCCAGCGGCTGCGGATCGCGCAGCGTCAGCTGCCCGTCGGCGACCGCGTCGTCGGCCTGCGCGAGCGCCTCCGGCATCAGCACGGTGTCGTTGCGGATCTGGGCATCGCCCGCCACCACGCGCAGCTGCCCGTTGTCGACGCCGCGCAGGACCGCACCGCGCAGCACGTCGAAGAGGCGATAGCCGATCGGATCGTGCTGACGGTGGATCTCGAGCAGGAAGAAGCGCGCGTTGCGCGCGACGAGGCCGTCGATGATCGGCTTGTCGTCGAGCTGTCGGGTGAGGCTGATGCGACGCGCGAGCAGCCAGGTGAAAAAGTCGCTGGCGAGCTCGTCGAGGGCGTCGCCGTCGGGCGCGTCGTCGTGGCTGACCCAGTGCGCGTGGCCGACGACGCCGAGAAAGCGCGGCGGGCTCGACCAGTTGCTGCGCCGCTTCATCTCGGCGCCGAGTAGGCCGCGCAGCGCGTCGATCACCTGATCGACCAGCGCGTCCGACGGCGCGTCGCCGTCGCGAAGATGGCGGATGAAATCGGTGAGAACGGTGCTCATGTCAACAACAACATGGATAGGATGAAACGGGCAAAGATGACGAACATGGTGAGATCTCCCAAGCCGCTTGAAGTGAGGTTAACTAGTAAGCGTAATTCACACCTGCAACGGCTCATCGGCGGGTCGGTTGCGACCGGTGCAGGACAGCGGATGAAGCACGCGGTGCTTGCCGCTACGCCCAGTCTGAATCAACGCAGCCTGATGAACGCAGCGTGATGCATACCGTGAGGCAGCGATCGACGGCGCGCGCCGCGCCGCGCCGACTGCGGCGCTGGGCCTGGCTGATGCTGGCGATCGCGCTCGTGACGGCCGACATTGCGTTCGGGCAGGCGTCCGCTGCGCCGGCGGTCGAGGAACGGCCGCGCACGTGCCTGGTGCTGAGCGGCGGCGGCGCGCGCGGTGCGGCGCACATCGGCGTGCTGCAGGTGCTCGAGGCACAGCGCGTGCCGATCGACTGCGTGGTGGGCACCAGCATGGGCGCCATCGTCGGTGGGCTCTACGCGTCGGGGCTGTCGCCGGACGACATCGCGCAGGTGATTCGCGACACCGACTGGGAGAGCATCTTCGCCGGCACGTCGCCGCGCCGGCAGGTCGACTTCCGCCGCAAGCAGGACGATCGGCTGGCGCTGCTGCCGATCGAACTCGGCATCGGGCGCGGGGGCGTGAAGACGTTCATCGGCCTGGTCTCCGATCAGAAGATTCGCTTCACCCTGCGCCAGCTGACGCTGCACACGGCCGGTCTGCCGCATTTCGACGCGCTGCGTCTTCCCTACCGCGCGGTGGCGGCCAACCTGGCCGACGGTTCGCCGGTGGTGTTGGCAGACGGCAGCCTCGCGGCCGCCATGCGCGCCAGCATGGCGGTGCCGGGCATCTTCGCGCCCATGCGCCGCGACGGCGTGACCCTGGTCGACGGCGGCGTGGCCGCCAACCTGCCGGTCGAGGTGGCGCTGCAGGACCTCGAGGCCGAGCGCATCATCGCGGTCGATCTCGGGGCGTCCGACGTCACGGAGGATCCCGGGGAGAGCGTCCTCAGCGTGCTCTACCAGACGCTGGATCTGCTGACGAGCCGCAACGTTGCGGCGTCGAAGCAGCGGCTGCGCGCGTCGGACGCGCTGATCGAGCCCGATCTCGGCGACGTCAGCTCGACCGATTTCAACCGCGTTGCCGAGGCGATTCGCCTGGGCGAGGCGTCGGCGCAGACGCAGATCGCGGTGCTCGCCGACTTCGTCGTGTCGGAAGCCGCGTTTGCGCGCCATCTGCAGCGGCAGCGTCGGCAGCTCGCGGACGATCCCGCGGCGATGGTGATCGACGAGATCGTCATCGCGGCCTCGGACCGCGTCGACACCCGCCAGATCGAGCGCCGCCTTCGCGCCCAGGCGGGCGCGCCGCTCGACGTCGAGGCCCTGGGCGCGGATCTGTCCGCCATCTACGAGATCGGTGAGTTCAGCTACGTCGATTTCGAGATCGCACCGTCGGAGACGGGCCGTCGCCTGGCGATCGACCTCGGCGACAAGCCGTGGGGGCCGGGCTACATCCGGCCCGGTTTGACCTTCAGCGCCAATCTCGACGGCGATTCCGACTTCCTCGCGCTGCTGCAATACCGGCGCGCGCAGCTGAACGCGCTGGGCGCCGAGCTGAAGATGCTGCTGACGATCGGTGACTCCAACGCGATCACGACCGAGTTCTTCCAGCCGCTCGACTACGTGGGTCGCTGGTTCGTGCGTCCGCGCTTCGAAGTGCTCGAAGACCAGTTCGTCGACACCGTCGGCGACACCGGGCGCATCGACGTCGAGACGGTCTCGGTCGGCCTCGATCTGGGCGTGCATCTGGGCAACTATGCGGAGCTCCAGGTCGGCGTCGAATACACCGATCTGACGGTCGAGTCCCAGCGCACGGGCGCGTTCGACGAGGCGCTCGGCGGCGCCCGCTTCAGCTTCACCTTCGATCAGCTCGACGACGTCGATTTCCCGCGCAGCGGCAGCTTGGCGGTGGTCGACTTGTTCTTCGCCGCCGAGGCGCTGGGCTCGTCGACCGACTACGAGCGTCTCGAAGTGGACTTGCTCCACGCCTGGAGCATGGGATCGCACAGCCTGCTCGGTCGTGCGCGCTACGGCACGGTGCTGGGCAGCGGCGTTCTGCCCGTGACGGACGCCTTCGAGCTCGGCGGCTTCTTCAACCTGTCGGGCTATCAGCAGCGGGCGCTGCGCGGCGACGCGCTGGCGTTCGTCAGCGTGGGCTACAGCCGCGCGTTCGGCAGCTTGCGGGTCGGCGCGCAGCTCGAGGCCGGCAACATCTGGCCGACGCGCGCTGCGATCGACGTCGACGATCTGATCGGCTCCGTCCTCCTCTACGTCGGGCGCGACACCTTGCTCGGCCCGCTCTATCTCGGCTACGGCGTCGCCGAGGATCGCGACTCGCTCTATCTCTTCCTGGGGCGGACGTTCTAGGACGCGCCGATCTCGCCGCTCGGCTGCTGTTCCCTGGGCCAGGGCGCGGCGAGCAGGAAGTCGGTCAGCTGCTGATCCGGCATCAAAGCATGCGCAGATCGAAGTTGACGGCTTCGTGGAGCTTCTGCAGCTCTTCACCCGAGAAGCGCCGTGCCTCGATCGGTTTCGCGGGCTTACCGGTCTGGATCATCGCGTAGCCGGCAAGGTCGCTCGCTCGGTCTTTGCTGAGCACGAAGGCGTCGACGGCTTCCTTGCTGTGCGTGGTCAGGAACACCTGGACCTTCATCTCACTGGCGAGCGTCTGGACGAAACGTGCGACATCGCGCAGCAGGCCGGCGTGGAGCCCGCTCTCGAAATCGTCGATTAGGACGATGCCGCTGCGGACGTCCGCGAAGAGCAAGCTCATCTCGAAAATCCGGCGGAAGCTTGTGCCGAACGTCGACAGATCGCGTGCGCGATCGAAGTCGACGTGGCTGACGAGGAAGCCGCCGTGCTCGTCGATCCATTCGATGCTGTGCACCCCGGGATCGATGTGTTCGCGCAGGAATTCGACGATCTTGATCTTCGTACCGCGCTCGAGGCTGGCCCGGTTGCTGCGGGCGAGCGTTTCAGGGCGGTGCACGGCAGACGGGCTGCTAAACGCCGTTGGCCAGAGGATGCGGTGGCCCTTGGTGACCGTATCGCGCGGGCGGCCCCGGTAGAAGACCGAATCCGACGTTTGGTAATCGTACTCTCCATAGGTCCCTTCGATGCTCACGCGGCCGAGAAACGCGGCTCGATCGTCATCGTCGTCGCTGATCTGATCGTTCGATCTCTCGAGACAAAAAGCGACTTCCTCGTCTTCGTCCTCGTCGAAGCGTCCGCTGATCCGCCCGAAGCCGGGCACGAGCGCGATCAGCCGCTCGTCGTCGCACGGCACGCGGCTGCGCCAGCGAATCAGATCGAAGAGCGCCTCTTCGTCGTTCTGGTGCGCCAGCAGGTACACGGCCTCGAGCAGGGTGGTTTTGCGGGTGTTGTTCGCACCGACGATCAGGTTGATTTTTCCGATCGATTCCAGCGTGAGGTCGTCGAGTCCGCGATAGTGGTGGACGGTCAGCGTGGAGAGACGCTCGGATGCCAAGCCCTCGTACGGCATCCAGCGGGGACGCTGGGTTCGATGCGCTTGCTCGGTGCCGCGCCGAGCGTCGTCGGGTTCTTGTTTCTGATCCGCGGCGCGGTCACCGGCTGCGAACGGGTCGAGGGCATCGAAGTCGATCGTCATGGTCAATTCACCGGCAGCGCCTCGTGCGCCGGCTGCGTGACCGGACGCGGCGACGGCGACGGCGGGGCTTCGTCGCGGAGCTGGATGACGCGCCAGGTGAGCGCGATCAAGAAGAGGGTGGCGAGGGCGAAGCTCGCCAGCGCGAGCGGGCGCAAGTAGCGCAGCGCCAGGCGCCAGGCGAGGACCGCGGCGAGCACCAGGCCGATCAGGGCGCCGAGCGCGCCGTAGCCGAGGGCGATCGCCGGGCCGGCCAGGCCGCTGCCCTCGGGCACGAAGAACGCGCCGCCGATCGCCGTGCCCGCGATCAGGCCGATCGTCGGTGAATCTCATCAATAATGACAAGTGACACATCTTGTACATAGTCGCGTCGTCGCCACCCGCGCGTAATACCGTCCCACTTCTCCGGTGTTGTGACTATCACATCTGCACGGCGCAGCGCGCCGACGGGAG
>JBCCOR010000072.1:0-11874 GCA_039025295.1 Acidobacteriota bacterium | reverse complement strand
CGGCAGTTGCGGTAGGCGACGCCGAGCTGGTAGCGCAGCTTGGCTTTGTCGGGGAAGTTCGGATGCTGGGCCTCGAGCGGCGCGAGGCGCTTGATCGCCGCGCCGCACAGGCCGCGGCGGACGTAGAAGGAGCCGACCATGTACTCCGACTCGGCGAGGTTGTTGAAGACCTCGACCATCCGCTGCTCGGCTTCCGGCACGTGGCCGCTGGTCGGGTAGAGCTGGATCAGCTCCTCGTAGGCGGCGAGCGCCTGGCGCGTGATCTGCTGATCGCGATCGGGTCGCTCCATGCGCTGGAAGAGGCAGTTGGCGATTTGGAACTGGGCGTAGTCGGCGCGCTGGCTGGTGGGGAAGCGATTGAGGAAGTCGCGGTATTTTGCCTCGCACTGGATGTAGTTGGTGCGGCCGCCCTGCAGATAGTGGGCGTCGGCGCCGCGCAGCAGTGCTTCGCGGCCGCTGGCGGAGTTCGGACCGGCCTCGAAGGCGTGGTCCAGGTAGCGGCGGGCGCGGCTGAATTTTTCGGTCTCGAGCAGGCGCTTGCCCTCGTCGAGGGCTTCTTCACTCGACAGCGCGAGGATCGGATCTTGGGCGAGATCGTTGCCGCAGCCGGCCGCGACGAGCGCAACGAGCGCGACGCACAGCAGGAAAAGCAGCGGACGGAGGACGTGGAGGATCGATCGTGGCATGGGTTCGGTCGGCGGCGTGCGGTGGTTGGAGAGGGGCAGCGGCGGATCAGGTTGGGGTGTCAACGTCGGCGGCGGCGCGCAGTGCGCGGATGGCGGCGAGCGGATCGTCAGCGCCGAAGATGGCCGAGCCCGCGACGACGATGTCGACGCCGGCGGCCACCGCGTCGGGCGCGGTGGTGCGGTCGAGGCCGCCGTCCATCTGGATCTCGACGCGGAGCGCGCGTGCCGCGATCCGCTGGCGCAGGCGGCGCACCTTGTCGAGGGTGTGAGGCAGAAAGCGCTGGCCGCCGAAGCCGGGATTGACCGACATGATCAGCACGTGGTCGACCTGGTGCAGCACGTCGTCGAGCAGCTCGACCGGCGTCGACGGATTGAGCGCGACGCCGGCGCGCGCGCCGCGCGCGCGAATGCGGCTGAGCATGCCGTCGAGATGATCGGCGGTCTCCCAGTGCACGGTCAGCCAGTCGGCGCCGGCGTCGAGGTAGTCGTCGAGCAGGCGACCCGGATTGGCGATCATCAGATGGACGTCGAGCGGGATCGACGTGCGCGCGCGCGTGGCGCGCAGCACCGGCAGGCCGAAGCTCAGGTTGGGCACGAAGTGGCCGTCCATGACGTCGAAGTGCAGGGCGTCGACCCCGCCGCGCGCGCACAGGTCGAGGGCGCCGGCAATGTCGGCCAGATCGGCGGCGAGCAGCGACGGGGCGAGCTTCACGGTGCGTCCTCGGCGCTGTCGCCGTCGGCTTCGTCGGGGGCGACGATCGAGAGCGAGAGCACGTCGCCCTGGCGCAGCGGATCGCCCGGCAGCGGATACTGCTCGAGCACGGTGCCCGGCGGGATGCCGGCGTAGCTGCGGTAGCTGATGCGACCGAAGCGGAAATCGCGGTTTTCGAAGAATTGGCGCACGTCGTCGTAGCGTTTGCCGATCAGATCGGGCATGAGGTAGGTGCGGCTCCAGTCGCGTCGCGACAGAAAGAGATCGACCGGCGCGCCGCGCTCCATCGGGGTGCCGGCGGACGGCTGCTGGGCGACCACGGTGCCGCTCTTGGCCGGGGCGAAGATTTCCACCGTGCGGCCGACCGCGAGACCGGCGGCGGCGAGCGTCACCTGCGCCGCCTGCATGGCCTGATCGACCACCGACGGCACGGCGATGCGCTGCGGACCGCGCGAGAGCACGGCGGTGACGGCGGCGCCGCGCTTGACCAGGGTGCCGGCCGAGGGTCGTTGGACGACCACGTGCCCGATCGGCACGGTTTCGTCGAAGCGGCGCTCGGCAGCGTCGGCGAGCGCCAGCTGCAGACCTTGATCGGTCAAGAGGCGCGCGGCGTCGCCCTCGGCCATGCCGTACAGCTCGGGAACGCGGGTCACCCCGCGGCGGACGAATTGGCTGAAGGCGATGTAGGAGACGAGGGCGAAGAGCGCGCCGATCAGGCCGATGTAGAGCGTGGTGCGCACCGCGCGCAGCAGCCAGCGAATCATGGCGCGAAGTGTACACCAGGCGGCCCGCACCCGGCCGCGACGAGGTTGCGGTTCCTCACGGCGCGCGGCCGCTCACGGCGTGCCCACCGGCAGGTTTTTGGCCAGATCGAAGAAGAGCACCACCGCCATCAGCATCATCAGCGCCATGAAGCCGGCCTGGGCGATGCGCTCCTTGAGCACCATCGAGAGATCGCGGCGCAGCACGCTCTCGATCAGCAGGATGGTGATCTGGCCGCCGTCGAGGATCGGGATCGGCAGCAGGTTCATGAAGCCGATGCTGATGCTCAGAAAGGCGATGGTGAACACCATGTGTTTGGCGCCGCGGCGGGCGGCGCGGCCGCTCCAGGCGGCGATTTCGATCGGCCCCGAGAGCGCCGCCTGCGGCGCCAGCTCGCGGCTGAAGAGCTTGCCCAGCACCTGCGTGCTCTTGACCACGATGTCGATGTTGTAGCGCACGCTCTCGACCAGCGCCTCGCCGAGGGGCAACTTGCGCCAGGCGCCGAGGCCGACGCCGATGCGGCCCTTGCCGTCCTCGGGATCGATCGCCGGCACGACCGCGAGCGTCTCGACGCCGCCGCCGTCGCGCTCGATCTCGACCCGGACGGTCTCGCCGGTCGCGGCCTCGATGCGCTCGACGAAGGTGAGCGCGTCGCCGATCTCGGCGCCGTCGACCCGGCGGATGGCGTCGCCGGGGCGGAAGCCCGCGGCCTCGGCCGGGCCGTCGGGCATGACCTGGGTGATGCGCACCACGATGCGCGGGTAGACGCCGGCCTCGCCGAGCTCGTAGCGCGGCACCTTGCGCGGCGTGATGACGCGCTCGATGCGCGCGCCGTCACGTTCGATGCCCAGGGCCACCGGCCGCTCGGCGGCGGTGATCAGCGCGAACGAGACCTCGTTCCACAGCGCCACCGGCTCGCCGTCGATCGCCACGATGCGGTCGCCGACGCGCAGATCGGCCTCGGTCGCGGCGCTGTCTTCCTCGATCGCCCCGATCACCGCCGGAATGCCCTGGAACGCCTGCATCTCGATGCCGACCATGAACACGGCGGTGAGCAGGGCGACCGAGAGCACGGCGTTCATCGCCGGGCCGGCGAGATAGAAGAGGATGCGCTGCCAGCGCGGCTTGCTGGCGAAGTCGTCGGACGCGCCGGTGCGCTCTTCCGGCAGCTCGCCGCCGACGCGCACGTAGCCGCCGAGCGGAATCGCCGAGATGCGCACGTCGGTACCGCGGAAGTCGAAGCCCACGAGCCGCTTGCCGAAGCCGAGCGAGAACGTGTGCACGCGCATGCCGAACAGCTTGGCGACTGCGAAATGGCCGAATTCGTGGACGAAGACGATCGCGCCGAGGGCGAGCAGGAAGGCCGGGACGGAAATCAGCAGCGTGCTGAACATGTCCCTACTGTATACCTGTGACGGTGCGGATGAATGGGGCCGTCTTGGCAACCGACCGTTCGGCTCGTACAATCATAGGCTCGACCGCGGCGTCGCCGCGTCCGTCCTGCGCGTCCTGCGCAATCATCTTTTTTTGTCCAGGTACCGTTTCACCATGCTCGCTTGGAATCAGCCCGATCCCTGCTTGACCGATGCGCCGACGCCGATCACCTTCCACGGTGAGGAAACGCCGAGCTGTCGGGCGCTCGTGTTCACCATCCACGACGGTGATCAGATTCCCCGCGCGCTGCTCGGCCGCGACGCCGACGCCGTACTGGTGCGTCCCGACGTGCTCGGTACCTACTTCCACGAGCGCGACTGGGGCGCCAACCTGGTGGCGCGCTGCCTCGCCGAGGTGCTCGATCTGGGCGGCTATCTGCGCGTCAACCTGGCGCGCGTGCTGCTCGACTTCGGCCGCTTCCCGACCAGCCTCGACGGCGACGCGGCCTATCTGCTGCGCAGCGCGATCTACCCGCCGCTGCGCGACGTGCTGACCGACGCCGCCCGCCATCGCCTGATCACGCATCACTACGACGAGATCTCGCGCGCGCTGACCGGGCGCTTTCTCGGCAAGATCCTGGCGATCGACGTCCACACCTACGATCCGGTCGGCCGCAACGGCATCCGCCGCCCCGAGGTCAGCCTGGTAACCCGCTCGATGGGCTATCAGCGCTACGGCCAGCTGCCGCGCCGGCTCTTCGATCCGCTCTTTCCGGCCGCGCTGTGCGAGGACACCTGCCATCCGGCGCTGTCATGCGGCATCGTCGCCGATCTGGCGCGCAGCGGGCGCTATGCGACGCTCAACTATCCGTACGTCATGCCCGAGGGCTCGGTCGAGGTGCGCGCGCTGGTGTGGTTCTTCTTCCGCCACGTGCGCGAGGCGTTCGAGCACAGCTGCCCCGAGACGGTCGGGCAGAAGCCCTACGAGATCGTGTGGGACATGCTGCTCGACGTCACCCAGCGGCTGGCGCGCGCGGCCGCGCTGCGCGGCTTTCTCCACGCTTATCTCGCGCCGCCGCCGGGCGTCGAGCAGCTCTTCGCCGACGCCCGCGACGCCTACGCGACGATCGCGGCCTTCGTGCACCGCCATCACGGGGTGCTGGTCAACGACTACCGCCACGCGCTCAACCGGCTCGGCTGCCTCGGCGTCGAGGTGCGCAAGGATCTTCTGGTCGATCTCGATCCGGCCAAGCGTCGCCTGCGCCTGCGCGCCGACGCCGAGGAAACCGCACGCCAGATCGCCGGCGAGATGGCGCGCTCGATCCGCCAGCATCTCGACGACGCCGCGCAGGCGCCGCCGCTGCTGAGTCGGGTCGGATTGGCTGACGCGCGCGCGGTTTCGCCGCTCGCCGAGGCGCGCCAGCGCGATGCGGATGCCGCCGGCGCTGCGCCCCTGCGGCCAGCCGCGTTCTGATCGCACCGCGCGCGATTCGCGCGCACAACGCGGTTCCCCGGGCTTCGAGCCCCGGCCGGCGATCAGTCGTCGCGCCGGCGCGGGGGCAGCGGCGGCGGCGGCGGCGGCGGCGGGGGCACGGCGTAGTCCTCGGGCCGTGCGTGCATCACCACGAACGTGTCGTCGTCGCTCAGCGGCGTCTCCGGCTCGTCGCCGTTGACCGGCGCGGGCGGCGGCGCGTTGGCCTCGATCTCCTCGGCGGCTTCCGTCGCGGCGCTGAACGTGCCGGTGCTCTCGTAGACGTCGTCGTAGCCCTCGCTCGTCATGTCGATGACGTAGACGTCTTCGTCGGACGCGGCCTCGGCCTCGGCCTCGGCCGGTGCGGCGGGCTCGGGCTCGGGCGGCGTGATCGGGACGCGCGCGCTGTCGTAGTCGTTGAACGGCAGCGGCTCCGACGCCTGCGAGGCGTACGGATCGCCTTCGTCGGGCTCGGGATCGGCGGCATCGACGCCGTCGTCGTCCGCCGGCGTCGGGTACGCGCCGCTGCCGGGGTCCGGCGCGGTGTCCGCGTAGCCCGCCAGGCCGTAGGCGTCGCTGCCGTAGGGGCCTTGGTAGGCCTCGCTGCCGTCGTGCGAGGCGTCGGGCTGGAAGGTGTCGTCGCCGTAGCCGTCCATCGAGTGGAAGCCGGCCGAGCTGCCGAAATCGTCGCCGTTTTCGGCCGCGGCGTGGGTTTCCTCGGGCTCCGGCTCGTAGTCCTCGTCCTCCGGAAGGAAGACCGCGGTGTCGGCCAGCGGCGGACGACTGTCCTCGCCCAGCACGCTGATGCGGACGGTGTTGCGGCCGGCTTCCTTGGCGTTGTAAACGGCGTCGTCGGTGCGCCGGAAGAGCTCGCGCAGCGAGTCGCCCGCGCCGCCCCAGGCGCCGACGCCGAAGCTGCCGGTGACGCGGATGGTCAGGTCGTTGTCGACCACGCACGGCGTCGATGCCAGGGTGGCGCGCATGCGCTCGGCCACCTGCGCCGTCGTCGGCAAATCGCTGTCGCGCAGCAGCGCGGCAAATTCTTCGCCGCCGTAGCGCGTAACCACGTTCTCGGCGCGCATCGACGACGACAGCGTCTTGGCCGCGTGGCGCAGCACCGAATCGCCGACCGGATGGCCATAGTTGTCGTTGACCGACTTGAATTTGTCGAGATCGATGATGATCAAGCCGAAGCCGGCGCTGCCGCGCTTGGCCTCGGCGCGCAGCTCGCGCGCGCGCTTCCAGAAGTAGCGGCTGTTGGGCAGGCCGGTGAGCTCGTCCTGGGTGGCGAGGCGGGCGAGCTTGGCGTTGGCCGCGTCGAGCTCGCTGGTGCGCTCCTTGACCAGCTTCTCGAGCACGTCGCTTTGCTTGCGGAGGCTGTTGGTGCGCCACTGCACGACCAGCCACACCAGGCCCATCAGCACGACGGACGCCAGCACCTGCACCCACGGCCGCTGCCACAGCGGCGTCATGATCTGGAAGGCGAATTCGACCGCGTTCTCCGAGCGCCCGCCGCTGGTGTCGCGCGCGCCCAGGCTGACGTGGTAGTCGCCCGGCCGCAGCATGCCGACGGTCATGCGGCGGTCGCCGGTCTGGTAGGTGACGATGCCGTCCTCACCGGTGATCTGGAGGGTGTAGGTGACGTGCTCCGGATCGCGGAAGGTGAGCGCCGTGTACTCGACGGCGAGGGTGGTGGTGTCGGGCGGCAGCGTCGCGTTGCCGATCTCGTTGAGCGTGCGCATCTGGCCGTTGAAGCGCATCTCGCGCAGCTCGATCGCCAGCGGCATTTGCACCGACTGGCTGGCCTGGGCGTTGAAGCGCACCGCGCCGGTGTCGGTGCCGACCCACAGGCCGCGCTGGCTGTCGAGCATCGCCGAGTAGCTGACGATCGAGCGCGCGCCCATGTCGCCGCGGCAGGGATAGAAAATCGGGTTGCCGCCGCGGTCGTTGTAGCGGTGGACGCCCATGCTGGTGATGAACCACACCGTCTGGTTGTCGGCGCGCAGCACCTGGTGGAAGGTCTGCTGCTCGAAGGCCAGCTGCTGGCTGAACGGCTCGCAGCCGCGCTCGGCGTGGCAGCGGTTGAGGCCGAGATCGGTGCCGACCCAGACCGAGTCGTTGCTGATCGACACGCCTTCACCGATCGCGCGGTCTTCGGCGAGCACGGTGATGCGGCTGCCGATGAAGCCGCTGGGCGTCGCGGGCACCTGGAACTGGCCTTTGCGGTAAACCATCGGCCCCTTCTCGGTGCCGAGCCAGATGTCGCCGTTGCTGGCAGCCATGAGCAGGTTGATGCGCGCGCGGATGACGCCGTCGTGGGTCAGACCGTTCGAGGCGGTGAAGGTCTCGACCACCTCGCGGTCGCGGATGCGGGCGAGGCCGGCGCGGGTGCCGACCCAGAGGCCGTCGGGCGTCGCCAGCAGCGCGCGCACGGCCTCCGACGGCAGCCCGTCGCCGAGGCCGAAATGCTGCAGTGGACCGCCGCTCTTCCAGCGCAGGAGACCCGATTCAGAGCCGATCCACACCACCTGCTGGCTGTCGATCACCGCCTCGACGGCGGTGCCGTCGGGCGGCCGGAGCACCGCCAGCTGGTCGGTGGTCAGCGCCTCGATCTGGTCGTCGACGCCGGTGTCGGAGAGCCATGCGATGGTGCGGTCGGTGATCGCCAGGCAGCGCGCGTCGTCGGTGAGGATCTTCTGGGGCGCGCCGCCGATCAGCTGGCTCGAGAACCAGCGCGGCAGCGGATCGTCGGCCAGCAGCACGCCCTGGCCGGTGGCGATCCAGGCGCGCCGGTCGATGTCGAGCTGCAGATCGCGGGTGATCGCGAAAGTGCCTTCGCGCGGCACGCCCCAGACGCGCGGATCGGGCTGGCGCAGGCGTCCCTGCTCGATGATCGCCAAGCCATCGACGCCGCTGCCGAGCCAGACGCGCCCGGAGCGGTCCTCGGCGACGTGCTGGACGAGCGAGGGCGCGTTGTTGGCCTCGTTGAAGATCTGGAAGTCGCTGCGCACGAGCAGCGCCACGCCGTTCTTGTGGCCGCTGGCCCAGAGCGTGCCCTCGCGGTCGAAGCGCAGGTCGGTGACGAAGGCGATCGGCATGCGCGGGCCGTAGGCCGCCGACGAGAAGCGCTCGCCCGACCAGTGGCTCATGCCGCTGCCCCAGGTGCCGATCCACAGATGGTTGCCCGACGAGGCCAAGGCGCTGACGTGGTTGGCGGTGAGGCCGTCGCCGGTGTCGTAGCGCGTCCAGTCGTTCGCATCGCCCTGGCGTCGCCAGAGGCCGTTCTCGGTGCCGACCCACAGGTTGTCGCGCACCTCGGCGACGCTCAGGATGCGCGCGTTGCGCAGCCGCGACGGCAGCTCGACCGGCTTGAGCACGTCGTCCTCGGTGAACCACAGGCCGCTGTCGGTGGTGACCCACACGCCCGCGCCGTCCTGGCGGTGCACCAGCCGACGCACCTGCGGCTCGGGACTGCCGTCGGCGGTCGGCAGCAGCATCGGACGGCCGGCGTCGAGCCGGTGGACGCCGGCTTCGGTGCCGATCCACAGCTGGCCACTGACCATCGTCAGATCGCGGATCACCTCCGAGGCGAGACCGTCGTCGGTGTCGAGCACGGTCGTCACGCGCTCCTGGCGCACACGCGCCAGGCCCTGCGAGGTGCCGGCCCAGATGCCGCCATCGATGTCCGCCGCCAGCGCGATGACGCGGTTGTTGGGCAGGCCGTCGCTGATCGTGTAGGTGGTGAAGCGGTTGCCGTCGTAGCGCGACAGGCCCGACGACGAGGCGATCCAGATCGCGTCGTCGCGGTCCTGATCGACGCGCCAGGTCTGCGGATTGGGCAAGCCCTCAGCCGGCGTCAGATGACGCACGCGGCGGCGCAGCGGACCGTCGTCGTCGATCGCGGGACGGACGGTCGAGCGATTGCCGGCGGTCGGCTGGGCGCTGAGCGGGAAGGCGGTGAGCAGACTGGCGAGAAGGGTTAGCAGGGCGATCGGCCACGCGGCGCCGATGCGATCGGCCACGCGTCTCGATCCGAACCGCTGAGCAGGTTCGGTCGGAGCGGGCAGATCAGGGGCGCAACGCAGCATCGTACGATCGACAAGCTTGCTGAAACGGTCAGCGGGCGACCGCGTCCGCAGGGCATCGCCGCGGCGATGCGGGGAACGTTAGCCAGAGCATTCGCGCGGACGAATCGGTCGGCTGCCACAAGTCAGGTCGGATAGAGTATCGTGTTTTCTGTCGGATCGGATCGCCATTCGTCTAGGATTTACCGAATCTCCATGTGCGTCTGAGTCTCGCGCGGATCGTCGCGCGCGCTCGGTTGCCGGGGCATAGAATGGCCAGCGCGCAAAGCCTTCTGCCTCGCGTGCGGATCTTGCGCGATCCGTGCACGCCGCCGCGCCGCTGGCGCGTGCCACATCGTTCGACCGACCGCCAAGGATGTTGCCTGTCACCATGCCCGCCTCGTCGTCCAGTGCCGTTCCGGCCCTTGTCTTTCTGGTGCAAAGCGCCGATCAGCCCGGCCTGGTCGCGCGCATCAGCAGCTTCTTCCACGAACGCGGCTTCAACATCGTGCATCTCGAGCAGCACGCCGATCCGGTGTCGAGTCGCTTGTTTCTGCGCATCGCCCTCGATCAGCGCGGCCTGCGCTCGTCGCGCGCCGAGCTGACCGAGGCGTTCGGCGCGCTCGCCGACGCGCTCGATCTGACCTGGTCGGCGCACTTCGCCGATCACACCCAGCGCGTCGCGCTGCTGGTGACCAAGGCGTCGCACTGTCTCTACGACCTGCTGGTGCGCTGGAAGGAGGGCGAGCTGCCCTGCGACATCCCGCTGATCATCGGCAACCATCCCGATCTCGAGCCGGTCGCCAACGCCTTTCGCGTGCCGTTTCACTGTCTGCCGGTGACGAAGGCGACCAAGCCGCAGCAGGAGGCCGAGATCGACGCGCTGCTGCGCAAGAACCACATCGATCTGGTGGTGCTGGCGCGCTACATGCAGATCCTGACCGCCGACTTCACCGACCGCTGGACGGGCCGGATCATCAACATCCACCACGCCTTCCTGCCGGCGTTCCAGGGTGCGCGGCCGTATCACCGGGCCTACGAGCGGGGCGTCAAGCTGATCGGGGCGACCGCGCACTACGTGATCGCCGCCCTTGACGAGGGCCCGATCATCGAGCAGGACGTCGTCCGCGTCACCCACGAGGACGCGCCGCAGTCGCTGATCCGCATCGGCCGCGACGTCGAGCGGGTGGTGCTGGCGCGCGCGGTACAGGCGCATCTCGAGCATCGCATCGTGGTCGACGGCCATCGCACGGTCGTGTTCGGTCGCGGGAGCTGACGCGTCGATGGCCCGCGGGGCGCCCGACGGCGACGATCGCGCCGATCCGCTCGCCGAACTCAACGACGCCCAGCGGCGCGCGGCCGGCGCGGGCGACGGCGTCGTGCGGGTGATCGCGGGCGCCGGCTCGGGCAAGACGCGCACCCTCGTCCATCGGGTGGCGCATCTCCTGGCGCGCGGCGTCGAGCCGTCGTCGATCGTGCTCTTGACCTTCACCCGGCGCGCGGCGCACGCGATGCTGGCGCGCGCCGCCGCGCTTGCCGACGACCGCGCGCGCCGCGGCGGCGGCGGCACCTTCCACGGCTTTGCCCATCAGCTGCTGCGGGCGCACGGCGAGCGGCTCGGCTACGGCGCGTCGTTCACCGTGCTCGACCGCGAAGACGCGCTCGATCGGGTCGACGCAGCGCGCACGGAATTTCTCGCCGATCGCGACGGCGGGCGCAAACGCCGCTTCCCGCGCAAGCAGACGATCCATCGCCTGCTGTCGATGCGCATCAACACCGGCCGCGCGCTCGACGCGCTCCTGGCCGACGAGTCGCCGCACTTCGCGGGCGAGGCCGACGCGCTCGACGCGATCGGCGCGATCTACGGCCAGCGCAAGCGCGACCACGACGTCATGGACTACGACGATCTGCTGGTCAACCTGCGCGATCTGCTGCGCGACCACGACGACGTGCGCGCCGCGATCGGCCGTCGGCTGCGCCACGTGCTGGTCGACGAATACCAGGACACGAACCGCCTGCAGGCGCACATCACGGCGCTCTTGGCGGCCGAGCACGGCAACCTGATGGTGGTCGGCGACGACGCGCAGTCGATCTACGCGTTCCGCGGCGCGGCGGTGCGCAACATCCTCGACTTCACCGAGATTTTCCCCGACGCCGAGACGATCAAGCTCGAGCGCAACTACCGCAGCACGCAGCCGGTGCTCGATCTGGCCAACGCGATCCTGGCGCCGTCGTCGGTGGTGATTCCGAAGCGGCTCCACACCGACCGGGTCGACGGACCGCGTCCGCAGCTGGTACGCCTGGCCGACGAGCACGCCCAGGCCGATTTCGTCGCCCGGCGGATCCTCGCGCTGCGCGAGTCCGCGGGCGTCGCGCTGGGCGAGATCGCGGTGCTCTTCCGCGCCGGCTGGCACGCGGGCGCGGTCGAGCTGGCGCTCGGGGCGCGCAACATTCCGTTCCGCAAGTTCGGCGGCCTGCGCCTGGCCGAGTCGGCGCACGTCAAAGACGTCACGGCGCTCCTGCGGGTGGCGCTCAACCCGCGCGAGGCGAGCGCGTGGTTCCGCATGTTGCAGAAGCTGCCCGGCATCGGACCGCGCACCGCCCAGCAGCTGACCGACGCGCTGGTGGGCGCCAAGCTGAAGGGCGATCTCACGCCGCTGCGCGAAGCGTCACCGCGCGCGCGCCGGTCGGCGAGCGCGCTGGCCGACTTCCTCGACGTTTTGGCGCCGGCGCTGGCGGTCGAGCGCAGCGCCTCGGCCGCCGCGCGCGCCGAGGACGTCATGCCGGCGACCGACGTCGCCAGCTG
>JBCCOR010000071.1:0-11927 GCA_039025295.1 Acidobacteriota bacterium | reverse complement strand
GAGTACATCGAACTGTTCTACAACAGCCACAGGCTGCACTCGTCGCTCGATTTCCTCAGCCCAGCCGACTACGAGGCAAAATGGCAGAAGGCGGTGCAGGCCGCGTAAGTCAACTGTCCACGAAATCGGGGCAAGGTCAGACGTCAGGTTGCCCGCAGCGTCATAGCCGCCCGCCATCAGGCGATTCTTGGCGGTCAGCATCGGCAGCGTTCTGTGCACGCCGTCGGTCGTGATGCGGTTCAGGTTGCCGAAGCCGTCGAATCGATACGCCTGCGACGAGCCGCTGCCCAAGTTGTAGGAACGCAGCCGGTTCGCGCCGTCGAACGCGTACCACTCCGCGCCGCGCGCACGGACGTTGCCCGAGCCGTCGAAGCGGTGCTCGCCAAGTGCCGCGACGCCCTGCGCGACGAAGAGCGGATCGTCGGCCCGGAGCAGGTTCTTCGACACCTCCGAAGCACCCGGCCAGCCGGCCGGCCACGACGCGCGAATGTCGCGCGGACGCGGCACGCCGCTCGCGTCGGGTAAGACGTCGACGCGCAGGCCGCTCGCATGGCGGATCTTCGTCGCCATGCCGTTGACGTCGTACGACATCCCGTTCAACAGACCTGGAATCGACGCGAGGTAGCCGCGGCTGTAATGACGCGTCTGCGCGCTCGATGGCCCCGCGCCGTCGCTGACGCACGCCGCGTGCGTGCAGCGCGGATACGTGAGCTTGGTGACGTTGCCAAGATCATCGTGCTGCCACGCCTGCGTGAAGCGCTGCCCGCCGCTGACCGCAGTCGTCTTGCTCGACACGGCGCCGCCCGGGCCGTCGTGCGCGTACGTTTCGGTGACCGCGACGTCAGCCAGAAGCGACGGCGACCAGGGAATGCGGATCCAGTTGTGGCCGATGGCCTCGACCAGCCGATTCGTTGAGCGCCCTGAGGTGCCATAGCGGAACGACTGCCACGGCCGATCGGAGCCCGTCTCGCGCACCTGCGTCAGCCGCTCGAAGCTGTCGTAGCCGAAGAGTAGGTCGCTCGTGCCGTCGATGATGCGATGCGCGCGGCCGCGGGCGTTGTACAGGCCGTATTCGGTGCGACCGCTCTCGGGATGCGCCTCCGACAGCAGGAAGCCGCGACCGTCGAAATCCCACCGTCGCGTCTGGGTCACGCCGCCGCCGCGCGGCTTGACCGTCGCGATGCGTAGCCTGTTTGCGACGTCGTAGACGTATCTCGCCTCGGCGCCCCCTTCAGGCTCGAGGACCTGCAGCAGCCGGCCACGGGCGTCGAAGCGCTCGATCGTCGAATACGCCGTCTGGCCATACTCGCTCGTCGCGATCTTCTGCGTCCGCACAACTTCGCGGATCCCGCGGTAGGCGAAATCCACCCGCGCGCCGTCGGGCTGCGTGATGCGACCGGGGCGACCGAAGGCGTCGTAGTCGCTGTACGTCGTCCAGCGCGCGGGCTTGCTACCACCGTGCCACGTCGAGACGCGCTTCAGCTCGCCGGAGGCATGGCGCTCGGTGATCCGTTCGGCCCACACAGCGCCGGGCATCAAGCGACGCTCCTTCCATAGCCGGCCGAAGCCGTCAAAGTAGAGCTCCTCGCGCGCGATCGGCGTCGCGGTCATCGAGCCGTTCGGGCGATAGAAGAGTTCCATCCGCGGACCGGTCGAGACGACCGAGTGCCGGATCTGCACCCACGCGCCGCCGTGCGCGGCGCTCGGCTTCACGGCTGTCACGCGGTGAAGCTGATCGTATTCGTAGGCGATTTCGAGCCCGGCGGCGTCGCGCTCCGACAGCACAACGCCCGACGGGTCGACCGTGCGATCGAGCAGATGCCAGTCGGCGCCGCGGTAGGTCGACTTCGTGCGGACGCCGTGTTCGTACTGGTGGTCGATCGTCACCTCGCCGCCGGCGGCGAGTTCATCGAGCACGTGCTGCGGCAGATTCTTGAACGGGTTTTCGTACAGCGGCGGCGGCGCGCTGATGCCTGCGGTCGCCGTGACGACGGCCAGCAGGGCAACGAGAAGGAACAGCGGCAGAAAGCGGATGCGGATCACGGCAGGTCACTCCCAGGGAAATGGACGCTCTACTTGATAGAACGCGTCCGGGAGGCCAAATCCCAAAGTTCAAGACCAGATTTTTCGGGAAATCACGCGCGCCGATCACG
The DNA here is from genome assembly GCA_039025295.1 of Acidobacteriota bacterium. Taxonomy (GTDB): domain Bacteria; phylum Acidobacteriota; class Thermoanaerobaculia; order Multivoradales; family J023; genus JBCCOR01. Next base: position 9,774 of record JBCCOR010000071.1, on the reverse strand, counting down.
ATGGGGTGCGTGGCCAGACGACGGGTCGAGCGAATAACATCCAGGGCGACATCCGTATCAAACGCCAAGGATTCACATCGGGCGCGCCAGCCACCGCGCGGCGCGCCGGGCGAAGGAGGAGCAGCGGCATGGCAGGTTTTCGTCTCGGTATCGTCAAAGTGGATCAGGGCAAAGCTCTGATTCTAAACAACATCCTGCGCGACCGCGTGACCGTCAGCTTCTCGGGCGCGGTGGTCATGCCGTTCATCCACAAGGCCGAGCTGATGGACATCTCCGTCCGCTCGATCGAGATCGACCGCCGCGGCGCCGACGGCCTGATCTGCCGCGACAACATCCGCGCCGACATCAAGGTCAACTTCTTCGTCCGCGTCAACAAGACCCACGACGACGTGATCAAGGTCGCGCAGTCGCTCGGCTGCGCGCGCGCATCGGATCCCGAGACGCTCAAGGATCTCTTCACCGCCAAGTTCTCCGAGGCGCTCAAGACCGCCGGCAAGCAGCTCGATTTCGTCGATCTCTACACCCAGCGCGAGGAGTTCCGCGACCAGATCATCGGCGTCATCGGCCGCGATCTCAACGGCTTCGTGCTCGAGGACGCCGCGATCGACTACCTCGAGCAGACGCCGCTCACCGACCTCGACAAGGACAACATCCTCGACGCCCAGGGCATCCGCAAGATCACCGAGCTGACCGCGATCGAGAACGTGCGCACCAACGAGTTCCGCCGCGACGAGGAGAAGGAGATCAAGGCGAAGGACGTCGAGGCGCGCGAGGCGATTCTCGAGCTCGATCGCCAGAAGTCCGACGCCGAGGCGCGCCAGCTGCGCGAGGTCACCTCGGTGCAGGCGCACGAAGAGGCCGAGACCGCGAAGGTGCAGGCCGAGGAGCGGCTGCGCTCGGAGACCGCGCGCATCCGCACCGACGAGGAGATCGCGGTGCAGGAAGAGAACCTCAAGCGCCAGGTCGCCGTCGCCGAGAAGAACCGCGAGCGCGTCGTCGCCGTCGAGACTGAGCGGGTCGAGAAGGAGCGCCAGCTCGAGGTGATCGGCCGCGAGCGCGAGGTCGAGCTGCAGCGCATTTCCAAAGACAAGGAGCTCGAGCACGAGAAGCGCGCCATCGCCGACGTGGTGCGCGAGCGCATCGCGGTCGACAAGACCGTCGCCGAGCAGGAGGAGGCGATCAAGCGCCTGCGCAAGGTCGAGCTGGCCAACCGCGAGAAGGAGGCGCGCATCATCGACGCCGAGGGCGCGGCGCAGGAGCAGCTGGTCAAGGACATCAAGGCCGCCGAGGCGCTCGAAGCGGCGTCGAAGTTCAAAGCCAAGGAGCAGCTGACCCTCGCCGACGCCGCGCGCGAGGCCGCCGAGCGCGAAGCGCAGGCGCAGATCCGCCTGGCCGAGGGCGCCCAGGCGCAGGCCGCGGCCGAGGGCTTGGCCAAGGTGTCGGTCAAGGAGCGCGACGCCGACGCCACCGAGAAGTTCGGCCTGGCCGAGGCGCGGGTCAAGGAAGCCGACGCGGCGGCGCAGGAGAAGGCCGGCCGCGCGCAGGCCGAGGTCATGCGCCAGCAGGGCCTGGCCGCGGCCGAGAGCCTGATGGAGAAGGCCAAGGCGCTGGCGGCGATGGACCCGGCGTCGCGCAACCACGAGGAGGTGCGCCTGAAGCTCGAGACCGCGCAGGCGATCGAGCTCGCCCAGCAGCGCACGCAGCGCACGATCGCCGAGGCCCAGGCGGGCGTGGTCGCCGAGGGCCTGCGCGAGGCCAAGGTCGAGATCGTCGGCGGCGAGAGCGTGTTCTTCGACCGCGTGGTGGGCGCGCTGTCGGCCGCGCGCGCGACCGACCGCTTCGTCGACGGCAGCCAGCTGGCGCAGCAGGCGCTGGCCGGCTACACCGACGGCGACGCCGATCTGCGCCAGGACCTCAAGGACGTCCTGACCCACAGCCGCCTCGACGCCACCGGCCTGCGCGATCTCACCGTCGCCGCGGCGCTCGGCCGCGTGCTGACGGCCGGCTCGGCCGCGGACGATCCCGAGACCGCCCAGAAGGCCGCGCGCCTGATGCAGCTGGCGCGGGAGCTCGGCCTCGACGACGTCAAGCTGGGCTGAGCGGGCGCCGATCATGGCGGACGCCAACCGACCCAACGCGGTCCCGTCCGACGCGACGCCGTCCGACGCGGACGCGCCGGCGGCGATCGATCGCGGCACCTTCGACCTGCTGCGCGAGCGCCTGCGCAGCCACGCCGAGACGCTGCGCGAACGCGCCGACGCGCTCAACCAGCAGCGCCTCGATCTCTTCGGCGGCGGCGAGCTGGCGCTGGCCGGCAGCGCGCGCATCCGCACCGAAAACAACTGCGTGCCGCGCGACATCGTCGCCGTCGACGGGCATCTGCTCTTCGGCTACAACGTCGTGCTCGGCCTCAAGCGCCAGGTCCACGTCGGCGACGTCTTCAGCCTGCACGCCTTTGCGCGTCCCGACGACGGCGACGACGAGGCCGGCGGCGAGGCGTACCGCTTCGAGCGCGTGCCGGCCGAATCGCCGCAGAACTTCCTGCGCGATCCGGGCTTCGTCAAAGACTTCGAGGAGCTCTACCGCTACTACAAGGACGCCCGCCTGCTGCAGCTGCGCAACACCGACGGCCGGCTGCTGATGATCTTCCAGACCGGTCGCGCGCTCACCGACCAGCGCGTCTTCCGCTGGGCGCTCGCGCCCGACGGCGGCGTGTCGTATCTCGACAACCGCGGCGAGCGCGAGCACGTGCTGCCGCCGAGCCACGATTTCGACTGGGTCGCGACCGGCCGCGACGACTACGTCCTCGGACGGCATCCGCACGTCAACATCCTCGACGAGGTCTTCGTCGAGACCGTCGGCGGCGATCTCACGGTCAAGGTCGAGGACAACACCGAGGACGGCCTCGGCATCTACCGCGAGGACGTCGACGACGCCAACCAGGCGCTCGACGACGGCGAGATCCTCTACGCCAAGCTCGGGACGCTGATCCTGCTCAAGATCCGGCCCTACCGCGAGGAGACCTGGCGCTACCTGGTGTTCAACATCCGCACCCGCGACGTGCGCCGGATCGACGCGATCGGCCGCGCGTGCGTGCAGCTGCCCGAGGACCACGGCATCCTCTTCCCGGGTGGCTACTATCTGCAGAGCGGCGAGACCAAGGTCTTCGACGGCGTCGACGCGTCGGACCTGGCGTTCAAGCGCACGATCCGCGCACCCAACGGCGAGGACGTGCTCTATCTCTTCCGCGCGCCCGCGGCCGGCCGCATGCTGCTCCTGTCGTACAACCTGATCCGCCGCAGCGTGCAAAACCCGCTGCGCAGCAGCGGCTACAGCCTCTTCGACGACGGCCTGATGGCGCTCTTCCGCGCCGACAGCGCCGAGCCGACGCGGGTGCACGCGCTGCAGGTGTGGCGCACGCCCTACGTCAGCGACGAGCACGCGGCGGCGGCGCCGTCGACCGGCAGCCATCTCGAGGTGATCGGCAACGCCGAGCTGGTGCGCGGCATCAGCGACGCCCTGAGCATGGCGCAGGCCGCCACCGGCGCGTCCGCCGACGCCGGCGCCGGGCCGTTCGAGGACCTGATCCGCAACGCCACGCGCGCGCTCGACGTCTATCTCTGGCTCGATCACGACGTGGTCGGCGATCTGCAGACGCCGATCCGCGCCGTGCGCGACGCGGCCGAGGAGATGGTCGCGGCCTACGAGCGCACCGCCGAGGTCCGCCGCCGGGCCGCCGCCGCCCTGCGCGAGGCCGAGGGCACCTTCGGCGAGATCCAGCGCCGGCTCGATCCGGCCGGCTGGACCGCGGTCGACGACGTCGTCGGCGCGCTCGGCCGGCTGCGCCGCCATCGCGGCCACGTGCTCGGCCTCAAAGAGATGCGCTTCGCCGACGCGGGCCGCATCGAGGCGCTGGCGGCGTCGGTCGCCGAGGCCGAGGCCGGCGTCACCGAGCACGCCGCGTCGTACCTGCTCGGCGACGACGCGCTCGCGCCCTACCGCGCGCGCCTGGCCGCGCTCGACGCGTCGATCGACGGCCTGACCCGCACCGCCGACGCCGCGCCCGTGGGCGAGGCCCTCGACGACGCGGCCGCCGGCCTCGAGCTGCTCACCGAGGTGCTCGACGGTCTCGACGTCGACGATCCGACCGTGCGCACGCGGATTCTCGAAACCGTCGCCGAGGTGCTGTCGTCGGTCAACCGGGTGCGCGCGCGCTTCGAGGCCGCGCGTCGGGCGCTGGCGGCGCAGGAAGGCGCGGCCGAGTTCGGCGCGCAGTACGCGCTGCTGTCGCAGGGCGTCGGCGCGGCGCTCGCGGTCGCCGACACGCCCGAGGGCTGCGACGCGCAGCTGGCGAAGCTCATGCTGCGCCTCGAGTCGCTCGAAACGCGCTTCGCCGATCTCGACGACGACTTCGCCGACAAGCTCGCCACCAAGCGCGAGGACATCTACGAGGCGTTCAGCACCAAGCGCCAGGGCCTGGTCGACGCGCGCCAGCGCAAGGCGGCGCGCCTGGCATCGGCCGCCGACCGCGTGCTCGAGGGCATCGTCCGCCGCGGCGGGCAGATCGACGACGGCGACGCGCTGCTGGCCTACTTCGCCGCCGATCCGATGGTCACCAAGCTGCGCGATCTGGCCGAGGAGCTGCGCACGCTGGGCGAGGCGGTGCAGGCCGACGAGCTCGAGGGCCGGCTCAAGACCGCGCGCGACGAGGCCGCCCGCGGCCTGCGCGACCGCCGCGATCTCTTCGACGACGGCGACGCCGAGAGCGGCCCGACCCTGCGCCTCGGCCGCCATCGCTTCAGCGTCAACACGCGGCCGGTCGCCCTGACCGTCGTGCCGCAGGGCGACGGCGACGCGCGCACGCTGGTCTTCCAGCTCACCGGCACCGACTACCGCGCGCCGGTGGCGTCGAGCCTGGCCGACGGCGACGACTTTCTCGACGTCGCGCGCCCGGTGTGGGACATGGTCTATCCGTCGGAGAACGACGCCGTCTACCGCGCCGAATTCCTCGCCTGGCAGCTCTTCGGCGCGCACCGCCGGCAGGGCGGCGCGACGACCCTCGAGCGCGCGGACATCGAGGAGCTTGCGCGCCGCGCGGCGTCGGCGCGCTACGACGAAGGCTACGCGCGCGGCGTCCACGATCACGACGCGGCGCGCATTCTCGAGGCGCTGCACGGCCTGGCCACCAACGCGGCGCGCCTGGCCCAGCCGGCCGAGGCGCGCGCGCTCGGCAGCCTGTTTTGGACCTTCTATCCCGATCACACCGCGCGCGCGCTGTGGCAGCGGCGCGCGCGCAGCCTGGGTCGGCTGGCCGAGACCTTCGGCGCGGGCGCGGCCCGCATCGCCCTGCGCGACGAGCTGACGACGATCATGGACCGCTTCGCCCGCGACGCCCAGCTGCCGCTCGATGACCACGCGCCGCTGGCGGCGGCGTGGCTGGTCGACGAGCTGGCGCACGATCCCAGCCACTCGACCCAGGGCGGCCGCCTGACCGTCGGCGGCGAGGCGGCGCAGCTGCTCGACGGCCTGCGCGCCCATCTGCAGCAGCACACCGCGCGCGGCTGGCTCGATCTCGACGACGATCTGCGCGCCCTCGACGACGTCCTCGGCGCGCGCTACGCCCTCGCCGACGCCTGGATCGGCGCCTATCTCGACGCGAGTCGCCCGGCGTCCGACGATGGCGACGCCGACGACGAAGCCGAGGATCCGCGCGCGGCGGCGCGCGCCGAGGCGGTCGCGCAGCTGCTGGTACACGGACGCGGCGCGTGGGAGACGGTGTCGGCGCGGGTCGACGCGCGCATCACCGGCCTCCTGGGCCAGCACGCGCGCGTGCGTCAGGGCGCGCTGTCGCTGCGCCTCGACACCTTCACCGCCCGCCTCGACGGCTTCGAGCGCCGCGACGTGCCGGCCTTCCGCGCCTTTCAGCGCCGCCGCCACGATCTGCTCGAGGCCGAGACCGCGCGCCTGCGGCTCGGTGAGCTCGAGCCCAAGGTGATGGGCGCGTTCGTCCGCAACCGGCTGATCGACGAGGTCTATCTGCCGCTGATCGGCGACAACCTGGCCAAGCAGATGGGCGCGGTCGGCGCCGATCGGCGCACCGACCAGATGGGCCTGCTGCTCCTGATCTCACCGCCCGGCTACGGCAAGACGACGCTGATGGAATACGTCGCCCAGCGCCTCGGCCTGGTTTTCGTCAAGGTCAACGGCCCGGCGCTGGGCCACGGTGTCGTCTCCCTCGATCCGGCCGAGGCGCCCAACGCCACCGCGCGCCAGGAGGTCGAGAAGATCGGCCTGGCGCTCGAGATGGGCAACAACGTGCTGCTCTATCTCGACGACATCCAGCACACCCATCCCGAGCTGCTGCAGAAATTCATCAGCCTGTGCGACGCCCAGCGACGCATCGAGGGCGTGTGGCGCGGTCGCACGCGCACCTACGACCTGCGCGGCAAGCGCTTCGCGGTGTGCATGGCCGGCAATCCCTACACCGAGGCCGGCGAGGCTTTTCAGATTCCCGACATGCTCGCCAACCGCGCCGACACCTACAACCTCGGCGACATGCTGGCCGGCCGCGAGCATCTCTTCGCGCTCAGCTACGTCGAGAACAGCCTGACCTCGAACGCGGTGCTGGCGCCTTTGGCGGCGCGCGATCCCGAGGATGCGCGCCTGCTGATCCGGCGCGCGGCGGGCGAGGAAGTCGACGTCGGTCCGCTGGCCGAGGCGCTCGGCGGCGCCGCGATCGACGAGATGGTGGCGGTGCTGCGCCACGCCCTGGCGTGTCGCACGGTGCTGCTGCAGGTCAACCAGACCTACATCGAGTCGGCCGCCCAGGCCGACGCCTTCCGCACCGAGCCGCGCTTCCAGCTGCAGGGCAGCTACCGCAACATGAACAAGCTGGTCGAGAAGCTCGTGCCGGCGATGAACGACGCCGAGCGCGCGGCCCTGCTCGACGACCACTACCGCGGCGAGGCGCAGACGTTGACGACCGGCGCCGAGGCCAACCTGCTCAAGCTGGCCGAACTGCGCGGCACGATGACCGACGCGCAGGCGGCGCGCTGGCGCGAGATCAAGCGCGGCTTCGCGCGCGTGCAGGCGATGGGCGGCGACGACGACGATCCGGCGGCGCGGCTGATCGGTCAGGTCGGCCTGCTCGGCGATCGCCTGGGCCAGATCGGCGAGGCGATCGAGACGGCGCGCCAGGCGCAGATCGCGTCGACGGACGGCGACGCGGACGCCGACGCCGACGCGGCGCGCGCAGAGGCGCTGCAGGCGTCGCAGGCGCAGAACGCCGCGCAGCTGCGGATGGTGGTCGAGGCGCTCCAGGCGAGCGCGGCCCAGCGTGCGGACGCGCCGGCTGCTGTGGCCGCTGCATCGTTCGACGCAGACGCCCTGGCCGGCGCGCTGGCGCGCGGTCTGGGCGTTTCGCTGCGTCCGGTGTTCGATCAGCTGGCCGACATCGTCGCGCGTCCGCCGGCGGTCCCGGATCCACCCGCGCCGGTGCCGCCCGCGCCCGCGCCCGCGTCGCCGGTGCCGCCGGTGCCGTCGGCCGCACGCGCCGACGGCGATGCGCCGATCGCGCCCTATCTCGACCGCCTCGACGCGACCCTCGGCGCGCTGGCGAAGGCTGCCCAGGGCCCGCGTGTGGTCCAGGTGCTGAGTCCGTCGGTGCTGCAGCTGCTCGAGCGCCTGGGGCGCCAGGTCGGCGACCAGATGATCGAGCTCGTCCGCGGCATCGACCGGCGTCTCAAGACGGCGTCGGTCGACGACCGCGGCCTGCGCGATCAGCTCGATCGTGCGCTGCGCGAGATCGATCAGCTGAGCGATCTGGTCGAGGCGCTGCGCAAGATCGACACGCGTTCGCTGGGCGAGTAGCGCTCAGTCGCCCAGCAGGGCGTCGACCGACGGTGCGTCGAGCAGCTGGTCCGCCACGCGATCGAGCGCGTCGGGATCGTCGATGGCGTCGAGACGCGTGCGGTGATCGACGGACAGCGGTCCGAACCGGCGCTCGATCTGGCGCCGAAGCCGCATCCGCGTCCGTGCGCGCTCTTCCTAGACGCCGAGCTGCCGGCCTTCCTGGACGCCGAGCTGCCGGCCTTCCTGCAGAGCGTCTGCGATGAACTCCTCGTAGGTCTGGGGCGCCATGATGCGAATCTCCTCAGGCTGTTCCTGCATGGTTTCAGCGTATCGCTCGGCGTCTCGGCCGCGCAACGTCAGGTAGGTGTCGATGGTTTTCAGGAGCAGATAGCGCTGCTTGCTCGAGAGCTGCTTCGTCAGCGCGGCGATGCGGCGGATCGCATCGAGCTTCTGCTGCACGCGATCGCCGTCCCCAGCGCGCATCAGGGCAACGAGGGCCGCAGCCAGGGGCTCGTCGCGATCGCGGTAGTCGGCGGGGTCGCAGCGCGCGAGGCAGAAGGCCAGGTAGTTGACCTGGACCGACGCGAACGCCGGCACGCCCTGGACGAACGAACGGGTCTCTAAGGGAACCTTGCCGCCCTTGAGAAAGACGACGAGCAGTCTCCCCAGACGCATTTCGGGGAGCTGCAGTACGTACACGCATTCAGGACCGAATTGTGTCGCGCGGCGTCGAACAATCTTCAGCGGATGTCCAGGCTCTCGGGCCCGGCCGTCTCCACCTGATGGGTCAGCTCGGCCCACTGATAGTGCGAGGTCACGGGCATGCCGGTGCCGTCGCCCAGCAGCCAGAGGACGGCCGGCTTGGGCTTGAGCTGGCCCAAGCGCAGCGAGCCCTGCTGCAGGCCGAGCGCCTGCAGGCTGCTCGCCAAACCCTGAGCGTCCATCGCCAGCTCGGTGACCGTGACGACCATCGCCACGCCCGGCGTCGGGCGCCCCGTGCGCTGGTGCACGCGCCGCCACGGTCGGCCGTCGACGGGCGTGAACGCGAGCGCCTGATCGCGCAGCCAGACCGGCTCGGCCGCCTCGGCCATCTCGCCGACCGACGGCAGCACCGCCAGCCAGCCCAGGCCCTCGGGCCCGAGGCCGAGCGCGCGGCAGACGTGCGGCGCGCCGACCCACGCGTTGGTGACGCCGGCCTCGCGCAGCACCGCCATCGCCCGGTCGACCGCCAGGCCCTGGGCGATGCCGCGCAGATCGACCTGCGCGTCGCGCGCCAGCTGCACCGTCGCCCGCAACGGACCCGGCGCGCCCGGCGCCGTCGCCTCGCTGCGGATCTGCAGACCCGTGCAGGCGCTGCTCTGCGCCGCCGCCAGCAGCGTGTCGGGATCGGTCGACGCCAGCGCATCGACGCCCGCGTCCCACAGCGTATACAGGCGTCCGCCGAGCGGACCGTAGGCGCCGTTCGACCAGCCGCAGAAGCCCTGCGCGCGCTCGAGCGCCAGCGCCAGACGCGGATCGACCGTGCGCGCCGGCTGCCCGGCCAGCGCGTTGAGCGCCGGCACGATCGGACCCGACGAATCGGTCAGCTGGACGACCTGATGGATCTCGGCCAAGGCGCGCTCGGCCAGCGCGCGCGCGCGTTCCTCGGCCAGGCCGCGGATCTCGATCTCGACGCTGCCGCCGAAGCCGTCCATCGCCAGGCGCACGGGCTGCGCGGAGACGGCCGGCGTGAACGTCAGCGCGGCCAGGAGGCCCAGGATCGAGAGAGAGCATGCGGCCCATGCCGCCGGACGAGCACGATATCGGTGGATCATGCGCGCCAGTCTACCAGTGGGCCCGACGCCGTAAGAACGGCGCGGCTTCGCTGCCCGACGCCGTCAAGACGGCGCGGCTTCGCTGCCCGACGCCGTCAAGACGGCGCGG
>JBCCOR010000070.1:0-11938 GCA_039025295.1 Acidobacteriota bacterium | reverse complement strand
GCAGCTCCTGCCGATTGGCTACTCGAAATTCAGCCAGATGCTCGAGACAAAGAGATCCGGAAGCTGAAGGATGAAGTCAGGAGCCTTAAGTCAAACAGGCCAGTGTTGAATCTTTCTGCTAGATATCCGGAGGGAGAAGGAATTAAAATTACAGAGTATGCCGATTTTAAGCCAGAGGAAATCGAAGGGTTTTTAAAGAAAGCTAGAATGCTGTATCCAATGGAAGTGGATTTCAACCAAGCTTTGCTTAGCGATTTGCACCAAGCTCTTTACGTCAACTGGACAGAGCCATCAGGCGAAGAGATAAAAGAGTATCAAGAGTCCGAATACCCGCGATGGCTAGCCAGCCTTAAAGAGTATTACGCCAAAATGCCGGTGCGCTTATCGCAAGCTACAAGATACGGGCACATCGAACTTATTCTAAGGAATGATGGCAAAGCGCCAGCCGAAAACACCATTGTCGAAATCGAGGCGCTAGGCGGCTTCTTTTTAATAAGAGAAAGCAATGCTCTCTTAGAAATAGAGTATCCCAGAAAATCCAAGCCTCCAAAACCGCCTTTGCCTCCGCAAATGAAAGGCCCCTATCAATCATTGGCGCTGTCCAACCAGAGAGGGCCAGATTATTCACTTGGGGACTATATTCTCCCGCATCAACATCAAGTCCTGCAAAGAGAAGAAATAGACCGCTACTTGTTTTATTGGTGGTCTGGCAAAAATGACTTCCACTCTCGGAAATGGGAATTTGAGTGTCAAGACTTTCGCCATAACAGTGCCGAAGAAATCTTTAAGGTTCACTTGTTTATCCCAAGCTCTTTCAGGAAACAGCGGGCGGCAATCAGATTTCGCATAACTGCGAGCAACTTGACTGAGGCAACGGAGGAAATCTTCCCTATTTCGGTTTCAAGAAAAACTGGGGATATAACTAGCGAGCTAAAACGAGCCATGAAATCTATTAAAGACAATGGTTTCGAATAATATGACTGCACTGGATGACCAGCTCGAAATCTGACGCCATGAGAGCAGAGTTTATATTCCTGAACATACTAAATTCGCCAGGTTTCACCTCCTAATTCCCACTTCTGATTTCGTCTGGACTCTCCTGATCCGCGACGGGCTGAATCGCCCAGACTCGAGTGTAAGCTAAGCACGTTTGGGCTCGACTTGTTCAGGATCCAGCTTATGGGCAAGCGGCTCAACCTGTAAAGCTACCTGCCAATCATACAAAACTCGGCCTTAAGATCCTCCAACCGCTGCTTCATCGAGAGCAAAACATCGTCGAGGCAGGAAGCATCAAGGCATTGAAGAAATACGTATTCTGTTTGGGCAGTGAGCCAGGCTCAGAACGATCTCGGGCCTTGGCCCAATACCTGAAGTCTTTTGATCAGAACCAACTGACCAAGAACGGAACCAACCCATGCTCCTACAGTCTCGTGCCGCAGAACGCGGCTCCCGAGCGACCGACTTCACGCTCAGCGATCCAGACAGCAACCGCTTCACGATGCCCGAGTAGATCGGCGAGAACGGTCTGCTGATCGCCTTCATCTGCAACCACTGCCCCTACGTTCAGGCCATCGCCGAACGCCTCGCGGCCGATGCGAAGACGCTGCAGGCCGAGGGCATCAACGTGCTCGCGGTCATGTCGAACGACTACCGCAACGTTCCGAGCGACGCGCCGCCGAACATGAAGCGGTTCGCCGAGCAGCACGGCTTCACCTTCCCGTACCTGATCGACGAAGATCAGTCGGTCGGACGGGTCTACGGCGCGATGGCGACACCCGATTTCTTCGGCTTCGACCGCGACGGCACGCTGCAGTACGGGGGTCGTCTTGACGACGCCAATATGGGCGACGCGATCGACCGGACGCCCGGACTCCTCAACGCCATGTACCTGATCGCGAAGACCGGCAACGGGCCGGAAGAGCTGTTTCCATCGATGGGCTGCTCGATCAAGTGGAGCCGCCGTTGAACGACACACTGAATGCCAGACGGTTCGCAGGTTGCCAAAAAGCCGGCTCCGCGCATTCTCTCGGAGCACCTGACCCGTCGGATGAAGCATCTTGCCAATAATGCATTGGCTTCACTGCCTCGGACACTCGATGCCAGAGACGACAAACTCAAGCAAAAGGTCGATAAAAACGCTGCCAGAAGCGTGTTTTCATCGACCGCTAGCTCAGGATCAATTCAATACCTGACAGAATTTCGTGAAGTTGCACATCAGGTAGCTGGCCAACACGATCGACGAGCAGCGCGCGATCGATCGCGACAATTTGCGTAACGTTCGCCACGGAATTCTTAGGCAAGCCCGTTGTGATCACCACTCGTTCTTTGAAAGAGCGCGCCGCGCAGCCTCATTCACAAAAATGTCAGGCTGCGTATCGACCGCATCGCATGCTGCGTTGATCTGCTGGGTCAAGGCTTCTGGTTCGTAGCGAGCTACGTAGGCAGCAACTGCTTGGGTGTAGAGCTGACTGCGCGATATTTCAAGCTCAGCAGCCAGTCATTCGGCAGATTCGAAGACATGATTAGGGATGCGGACCTCTGTTTCCATCATATTCACAGCATAGCGCAGTCGTCTGGCTGGTGACTCGTGCGCCGTCTATCTCACCGAGACGGGCCGCCGCCTGCATATCTGCAATCAATCGAGCATCTTAGAGAAACTACTGCTTGACAGAAAGCCTAAATTTGAGCTATTCTTAACTCACTGGTCGATTTCCACATTACGATTGTGATTACGCTGCTGCGCGCGCTACATCGCGCCCACGCACCGCATTGCCTGACAGCCGGGACGTGCATCCGGATCGCCGATGGTTCGAGCTGCCCTCGGACGCCATTCGGCTGATCGCCTGTGGGTGCGTGCCCTGCACGATCCGACAGGGGGAAGGTCAGGCCCCCGGTGCGCTTCGCTGACATCCCGGTTCATCGGTCCCTTAGGAGCTCGCGTTCACGCCATGAATGAATCAGCCCATCGCCGCCTCAATCCCGCACTCGCGCTCTTCGAGCCGAGCGTGATCCGATCGATGACGCTGCGCGCCGACACGATCCCCGGCTCGATCAATCTGTCCCAGGGCTTTCCGGACTCGCGCTTCGCGACCCCCGATTTCGTCAAGCAGGCGGCGGTGCAGGCGATCATGGACGGCGTCAACCAGTATGCGCCGCCGCAGGGCGTCGTTCGGCTGCGCGAAGCGGTCGCGGCGCACGCGAAGGACTGGCTGGGGTTCGAGCCGGATCCGCTGCGCGAGGTCGTCATCACCTGCGGCGCCACCGAAGCGATGTACAGCGCCGTGCAGGCGCTCACCCAGCCCGGCGATACGATCCTGATTCCTTCGCCGTCGTATGAAAACTACGGCGCGGTCTGCAAAATGCTGCAGCTCACGCCGCGCTATGTCCGTCTGCAGCCGCCCGAATGGCGGATTGATCTCGACGCGCTCGAGCGCCAGTGGCAGACGCCGCCGCATCCGAAAGTGCTTCTGCTGTGCAATCCCAACAACCCGACCGGGACGGTCTACAGCCACGATGAGCTGACGGCGATCGCTGCGCTCTGCAAGAAGTACGACGGCATCGTGATCACCGACGAGGTCTACGAGCACATGGTCTTCGACGGCCAGACGCATTGCTCGATGGCCGCCATCGACGGCATGCGGGAGCGCACGGTGACGATCAGCTCGGTGTCGAAGACGTTCTCGGTGACCGGCTGGCGCATCGGAACCGTCATCGCGCCGGCGCGGCTCGCATCCACGATCGTGCCGCTCATCAGCCCGGGCGGCCCACCGACGCGATTGGACCTCGCGACCGCGATCTGTCAGGTCCACGACTACATGACGATTTCCGCGCCGCATCCGCTGCAGATGGCCATCGCGCGCGCCTACGAGGTCGCCGCGACGTCGGACTACTACGCGCGGTTCACCGACGACTACCGACAGCGCCGCGAGTATTTGTACAGCGCCCTGATCGACGCGGGGTTTAAGACCCGACGGCCCGCGGGCGGCTACTACTTCATGGTCGACGTGTCGGAGTACGGCCTGAGCGACGTCCAGTTCGCGGAGAAGCTGATCGACGAGATCGGCCTGGTCAGCGTGCCCGCCTCGTGCTTCTTCCTGGACAAGAGCGATCCGTCGTCGAGAAACTACATTCGGCTGTGCTGCTGCAAATCCGACGCGCTGCTCGCCGAGGCCGTCAACCGACTGCAGCGCTGGCGCAACGCGGCCTGACGCGTCGTGACGAGGCGTCTACGCAGCGCCCGAAACCTCTTTCGCCCAATCGACCGACCAAGAGTGGAATCGACCGATGCTCCTTCAGACGCCTGCTGCAGCGCTTGGCTCTCAAGCAACTGACTTCACGCTCAGCGATCCGGACGGAACAAGCTTCACGATGTCCGAACAGATGGGCGAAAATGGCCTGCTGATCGCCTTCATCTGCAACCACTGTCCCTACGTTCAGGCCATCGCGGACCGCCTCGCGGCCGACGCGAGGACGCTGCAAGCCGAAGGCATCAACGTGCTCGCGGTCATGTCGAACGACTACCGCCATGTACCGAGCGATTCGCCGCCGAACATGAAGCGATTCGCCGAGCAGCACGGCTTCACCTTCCCCTACCTGGTTGACGAGGATCAGTCGGTCGGAAGGACCTACGGCGCGGTTGCGACGCCCGATTTCTTCGGCTTCAACCGCGACGGCGCGCTGCAGTACCGAGGGCGTCTCGACGACGCCAAGATGGGCGACGCGACCGACCGGACGCCCGAGCTCCTCGACGCCATGCGCCTGATCGCGAAGACGGGCAAAGGCCCGGATGCGCAGTTTCCATCGATGGGCTGCTCGATCAAGTGGCGCCGCTGATCAACGACGCTCCGCATTCCAGTCGACTCAAGCGCTACTCGCGGCTCATGCGCAGCGCTTTACGGACGAGACCATCGCTGATGTAGATACCAGCGTTTCGCATGGCTCCGATGAGCGGTGCGATGGCTGGTACAAGGTTCTGCTGCTTGGCCTTGACGAGCAAACCGAGCGTCCCTGTCAGCGGAAGGCCGAGACGCTGCGCGTGGCGTCTGCCCAGCCGCTCGTCCATCACCACAAGATCGGCATATCGTTCCTGCGCCAAGGCGATCACCTCGGCCTCACCGCGATCGAGATCGGATAGAAGATTGGCGCGGACTGGATCTGCGAGACGAGCAACGTCAACCCAAGGTGCCGACGAGAGCTGAGCAGCCCCCGGACGGCGTGACCCACCCGCAAGGACTTCCCGCTCAACGGCTTCTGGGATAAGGACGCGTCCGTACAGCTGCTGGAGCAAGACGAGCTGGTCGATGATCGACAGCGCGATCATCGGTGTTGCATTGACCACCACCGTGCGCCCCGCATCGCCCTCAGGCATGGGCGACGTCTTGATCGAGCTCGTCCGGATCGACGCCGATCGGCGATAGACCGAATCGGCCGAGCTCGAACATGAACGCAACGCGTTCGATCCCTGCAAGCTCAGCCGCCCGCCCCGTGGTCAGCCGCCCTAGCTCGTAGAGCTTGATCGCGACGAGTAGCCGTGCTTCGGCCTCGAACTCCTCCGGGCTCTTTTTCATCGAGAGCAGGAGATCGTCGGAGTAGGGAATCGTTAGGGCATGGTCAGACATCGTCGGCTTCCTCTCTTGTTGCGGCTTTCCTCAGCCTAACCGATCCTTGCGTGCGCTCACTCTGCGCCGGGCGACCACCGGACGGCATCGCCGGTCTCGAAGCCGTCGAAGAACATACGCTCCTCGTAGAGCCAGCGATACGCCCCGTTCCACAGGTTGAGGACGATCTCGTCGTAGCCCGACGGGCGCAGATGGATGCAGTCGGCCTGCAGGAACATCGACTCGATCGGACTCTGCAGGTCCAAATCGCCCGGACGCGGCAGCGCGCCCGGGGCGATGCCCATGTCGGAGAAGCCGAACGCTTCCTGCATCGTGCCACCGTGGCGGACGGAGAGCACCCGTGGACGCGTCGCGACGACCGCGTCGACGGCGTCTTCGAGCAGCACGCCCGCGTCGTTGATCTCGCGCGGCGTCGGCTGGCCGAGGTCGTCCCACAGGTCGTCGCAGGTGAAGAACAAAAGGCCGAAGCGGCTCTCGACGAAATTCGGGTAGTCGTAGAGGCTGAGGACGATCCAGATGTTCGGATCGAGCCCGAGGATGTGGTCGATCACCGTGCCTACGTCGCCCGTGATCTGCGCGAGCAGGGCGTCGCGGCTGACGTCGTCGATGCCGGCGAACCAGCCGCCACCCGACTGGCCGGCCAAGAAGTCGTTGCCGCCGATCGTCAGCTGAACCACGTCGATCGTCGGGTTGTTCGCCAGCGCGTCCGTGATCTCGGCGAGATTGCCCGGCGTCACCCAGTCCTCGGCGGTGGAGCCGCTGATCGTCGTGGCGCCGCCGAGCTCGACCAGGTCGGCGCGACCCTGCGCCGCGAACATGTCGCGCACGTTGCGGTTGACCCACATGAACTCCGTCCAGCTGTCGCCGACCAGCAGCACCCGCGGACCCGCGCCGCCCTCGGTCGGCGCGTCGGACTGAGCGCGCGCCGCGGCCAGCTCGCGCGCCGCGGCCGGCAGGCTGTAGGGCGCGGCCGCATCGGCCGCGAGTGGGGCGAAGAGCATCGCGGCGGCGAGCAGCAGGCTCGCGCCGAAGAAGGGATGTCCGGATCGGGTGGATTCCTTGCGCATCGTCAATCTCCCGCGTCGGCCGACGGCGTCCAGCGCGCGACGTCGGCGGTTTCGAAGCTGTCGAAGAACACGCGTTCCTCGTACAGAAAAGCATATGCGTCCCGCCACAGATTGCGCGCGATCGCGTCGTAGCCTTCCCGACTCAGGTGAATGCAGTCTTCCTGCTTGAACATCGCCGCGATCGGGCTCGGCAGGTCCGGATCGTCGGGAAAGCCGAACGCGTCCTGCATCGTGCCGCTGTGGCGCACGACGATCGTGCGCGGACGCGTCGCGACCGCATCAGCGATCGTCTCTTCGAGCCGCACGAGCGCGTCGTTGATCTGGCGCGGCGTCGGCTGGCGGAGGCTGGCGTACATCGCGGCGCACGCCGCGAACGACTCCGACAGGCTCTCGACGAAGTTCAGATGGTCGTAGAGGCTTACGACGACCCACCGATGCGGCGCGCGGCCGTGCACGTGGTCGACGACCGCAGCGACGTTCGACGCGATGCGACCAAACCGCGCGTCGCGCTCGGCGTCGTCGATGCCGGCGAACCAGCCGCCGTGCGCCGGGCCGGCCAGGAAGTCGTTGCCGCCGATCGTCAGCTGGACCACCTCGATCGACGGCTCGGCCCGCAGCGCGGTCTCGATCGTCTCGCGGCCCAGCGCGCTCGCCCAATCGGCCGCGGTCGTGCCGCCGCGGGTCGTCGGTCCGCCGCGCTCGAACACATCCGGCCGGCCCTGCGCCCGGAACACGTTGCGCAAGCTGCGGTGGTTCCACAGGAACCCGGTCCAGCTGTCGCCCACCAGCAGCACGCGCGGACCGGTCGCGCGCGCGGCAGCACCGTCTTCGCGCGGCGGCGGCGCCTGCACGACGGCGCACGCCATCACGGCGCACGCCATCACGGCGCACGCCGCGGCGGTCAGCAGGCCGAGCGCGCGCAGCGACCGCGCGGAGCCGACGCGGCGCGCGGTCACAGCCGGCGGCGCGTCAGGACGCGTCCGGCACGCGGACGATCATCTCGATCTCGACCAGCGCGTCCTTCGGCAGCCGCGCCGCCTGCACCGTCGAGCGCGCCGGACGATGCGCGCCCATCGCCTCGCCGTAGAGTTCGTTGAGGCGGGCGAAGTCGTCCATGTCGGCGACGAAGATCGTTGTTTTGACGACGTCGCCGAAGGTGCAGCCCGCCGCCGCGAGAACCGCCTTCAGGTTCGCCAAGACCTGCACCGCCTGCGGCTCGAAGCCGCCGGCGACGATCTCGGTCGTGCCCGGCTTCATGCCGATCTGGCCCGAGGTGTAGACCAGGTTGCCGACGCGCACGGCCTGGGCGTAGGGGCCGATCGCGGGCGGGGCGTCGTCGGTGCGGATTTCGTGGATGTCGCTCATGTTCGGGCCCTCAAGTAGGGAAGAAATAGGGGACGTGCAGAAGGAAATGGGGGCGTGGGAGATGGACGCGCTGACGGCGCTCAGCCGTCGGACGGCAGGATGCCGACGTAGGGCAGATGGCGGTAGCGCTCGGCGTAGTCGAGGCCGTAGCCGACCACGAAGTGATCCGGAATCTCGAAGCCGCAGTAGTCGATCGGCACCTCGACCTGGCGCCGCGACGGCTTGTCGAGCAGGGTGCACAGACGCACCTGGCGCGCGCCGCGGAACTGCAGCAGGCCCAGGATCGTCTTGAGGGTGTGGCCGGTGTCGACGATGTCCTCGATCAGCAGCACGTCGGCGCCGCGCACCGTCAGGTCGATGTCCTTGCGGATGCGGACCTCGCCCGGCTCCGTGCTGTCGCGGTAGCTCGAGGTCTGGATGAAGTCGAGCACCACGGGCAGATCGAGGCGCTTGAGCAGGTCGGTCACGAAGAAGACCGCACCCTTGAGCACGCCGATCACCAGCAGGCGCTCGCAGCCGCGATGATCGGCGGTAATCTCCGCGGCGAGCGCGTCGATCCGACGATCGAGGGTCTCCGCGTCGAAGAGCACCTCGGGCCGCATGGGCGTCGACGGCGCATCGGTTGGTATCGTTTCATCCATTCGCTAGAATCCTTTACGTTCTAGTTTTGTTCGACTCAGGTCGCGCGGCGCAGGCCGTTCAACTCCACTCAACGGGTTCGGGGAAATGCAACGCGTCCGGCATCATCGCCGGTGCGCTCTACGAGGATGGCATGACCGCCACACAGGAACTGAATCGCATCCACAAGCGCTACGTCAGCGTTTCCAACAAGTTCAAGGCGTCTTGGACCTTTCACCAGTTCATCCAAGGGCTGCAGAAAGTCTTCACCGACGAAGGTCCCGCCAACTACCAGGCCGACTTCCAGAGCGCGTACGCCAACCTCAAGGAGGTGTCGAGCAACCTGACCGAGTCGTCGGCCAACAGCATCGAACCGCAGCTCGAGCGGGCGGAGAAGGGGCTCGAGACCCTGGTGCGGACGATGCTGACCGCGGATGCACAGGTGACGCCTGGGATGCTCCGCCAGTTCTTTCAACGTGTCAAGAACTACGACGACAACATCCTCACCCAGCTGATCCGCTTCTATCTCGCCGTCCACACCGGCAAGCGCTGGCCGCAGGATCGCCTCGACAAGGTCGACTTCCTGGCCACCAAGCTGCTCGAGGACTACGACGACCGCAACGATCTCTACAGCATCGCCGACGCGACCATGCTGCGCGAGTCGGCCGAGGGCTTCTGGCGGGTTTCGGGCGTGCCCGAGCCGGAGGCCGAACACCTGCAGGACCATCGCGAGCAGCTCGATCAGCTGCGCCGCGAGATCGCCGCGGTCGGCTCGATCGACGAGCTCAACGAAGCGCGGCTCGTGCAGCGCTACCGCGACTACAAGTTCGAGCTCGGCAGCCTCTACTTTCATCCGCGCCTGCTGCCGATCATCCTCGACATCAACGTCAACCTGAAGAATCAGATCCAGCAGCTCTACCACAAGGAAGAGCAGCGCATCGTCGCCGAGTATCAGGAGGTCTTCGATCTCGAGCAGGCGGTGCCGGTCGGCACCAAGCTGCAGGCCGAGCTCGACGATTTCCGCGAGGACGTCGAGCGCTTCGAGAAGCAGCTGCAGGGCTCGAACGTCCGCCTCGGCGATCTCGCCCGCCTGCGCGACAAGGTCAAGCAGCTGATCCCGCGCCTGCGGCCGTCGGACCGCGACGCGCTCGGCAGCACCGGGCCGATGGCGATCCCGACCGGCAGCCTCAGCCTCGACGCGGCGTTCGAGGAGCCAGCCGGCGGCGGATCGAGCGCCGGCGCCGGCAGCAACACGGATGAGATCGGCGCCTCGCCGCCGGCCGACTACGCCTACGTCGGCGAGCAGTACCTCGCGATTCACGAGGCGCTGGCGATGACCAACGTCAACAGCGATCCCAAGCGCGTCACGATCGAGCCCGAGGTCTACAGCTTCGGCCTCGAGCCGCGCGACGTCATCGCCTACCGCCGGCTGCAGGGCAACGTGCCGTGCGACGAAGCGGTGGAGGCGTTCATCCTGCGCGCCGCCGCGCTGCGCATCCGCATCGAGCAGGAGGTCGACGAGATCAAGGGCATCCTCGACGACTCGGCGATCACCCGCGACGCGCCGGTCTTCGCCCAGGCCGCCGTCACCGTGCGCCTGTCGGATCTTTGGGTGCGGCGCTTCGATCATCTGATCCACGCCACGCTGCTCTCCGACGACAGCACCGAGGCGCGCTCGCTGCAGGTGCTGCGCATGCGCCTGACCCGCAGCTACGCCGGTCTCTGGCTGCTGGTGCACAAGCCGTGAGCCGAACCGTCCGCAGGCTCGGACCCGACGCCGCGGTCCGCCTCAGCTTCCACGGCGCCGCCGGCACCGTCACCGGCTCGTGCCATCTGCTCGAGGTCGAGGGCCTGCGCATCCTGCTCGACGCGGGCATGTTCCAGGGGCTCAAGCGCCTGCGCCTGCGCAACCGCGAGGCGCCCGGCTTCGACGTGCCGGCGGTCGACCACGTCGTCGTCAGCCACACCCATCTCGATCACGTCGGCCGCCTGCCACGGCTGGTGCGCTACGGCCTGCGCGCGCCGATCCACTGCACGCCGGCGGCGCACGATCTGATGGAGCTGACGCTGCTCGATGCCGCGCACATCCAGGAAGAGGACGCGCGCTACCACGCGCGCAAGCGCTCGAGCCGGCACAAGCCGCCGCGTCCGCTGTACACCACCGACGACGCCCGCCGCGCCCTCGGCCTGCGCGCCGCGCCGCATCGCTACGGCACCTGGTTCGATCTCGGCACGCCCGACGGCGGCGGCGCGCCGCGCGTGCGCGCGCGCTTCCATCAGTCGGGCCATCTGCTCGGCGCCGCCTTCGTCGAGCTCTAGATCCATCTCACCGGCCGCGACGCGCCGCTGCGCCTGGTCTACAGCGGCGACATCGGCCGCTACGACCTGCCGCTGCATCCCGATCCGGCGCCGCTGCCGGGCTGCGACGCGCTGATCCTCGAGTCGACCTACGGCGACCGCGTGCACAGCGTCACCGACTTTGCTGATCAGCTCGCCGAGCCGCTCAGCCGCACCTTCGCCCGCGGCGGCACGGTGCTGATCCCCGCCTTCGCCGTCGGCCGCTCGCAGCAGGTCACGCTCGCGCTGCGCCGCCTGATGAAGCGCGGCGCGATTCCCGAGGTGCCGATCCACATCGACAGCCCGATGGCGGTCAACGCGACCCAGATCTACAGCCGGCACATGAACGTGCGCAATCTCGACGCCGACGTCTTCGAGGACGGCCGGTTGACGCTCTTTCCCGAGCACGTCGAGCTGCATCGGACGGTGCAGGATTCGATGCGCCTCAACGACCTCGACGGCCCGCGCGTGATCCTGTCGGCGAGCGGCATGATGAGCGGCGGCCGGGTGCTGCATCATTTCCGCCGCCTGGCGCCCGATCGCAAGAACCTCGTGCTCTTCGCCGGCTATCAGGCGGTCGGCACGCGCGCCCGCGCCGTGCTCGACGGCGCCGGCTCGGTCAAGATCTTCGGCCGGCACGTCCCCGTGCGCTGCGACGTACTCAGCCTGCAGGGCATGTCGGGACACGCCGACCGCGACGAACTGCTGCGCTGGGTGCAGACCGCCGGACCGCCGCCGCGCGTCGCGCTGCTGGTGCACGGCGAGCCGGCCGCGGCGGAAGCCCTGGCGCAGCGCCTGCGCGGGGTGCTCGGCATCACGGCGATCACGCCCGATCACGGCGACGCGGTCGATCTGGCGGCGCTGGTCGACGAAGCGGCCGGCGCCGTCGACGCCGCCGTGGCCGCGTCGACCGAGAGGGAAGCGATCGCGCCG
>JBCCOR010000069.1:0-11974 GCA_039025295.1 Acidobacteriota bacterium | reverse complement strand
CGCAGCGCCAACGTCTACGCCGCGGGCGCGCTCGACGACCTCATCGTCGACGCACTGCTGCCACTCTGGCGCGACGCGCCGATCGACCGCGGCCGCGGTCCCGTGGCGCTGTGGTGGCTGCGCTACGCGCGCCGCGGCGAGCACCTCAAGCTGCGCCTGCACGCCGTCGCTGACGGCGTCGCCGACGACGCACTCGACGCGCTCGGCCGCGCGCTCGAAGCGCGGATATCCCAAACCTTCACCGCGCTCGGCGAGCCGCGCAAGCCCGAGGGCCGCAGCCCGAACGACGCCCCGCCGGTGGACCGCGAAGACGCCGACCCCGCGCCCGCCGAAGATCGCACCCTGCTCTGGACGCACTACCAGCGCAGCCCGGTCAGCCTCGGCGCCCACGAACTGATGCAGGACGATGCCTTCTGTGCGCGCATGGCGGCGGCCTACGCGGCGGCGGCCGACGTGCTTTTCACACAGCTCGACGAAACGACGACGGGACACACGGCCGACAAGAAAGCATCGGGAGACGACACGCCGCGCGGTGGGCGGCTCGCCGCTGCGCGCCTGGGACTGCTCTTCCGCCTGGCCGCCGCCGGCCTGGCGGCCACGGACGCCGGCGGCAGCGCCGACGCCCACACCCGCTATCTGACCTACCACCGCGACTGGCTGCTGCGCTTTCTGCTGCCGCGTCCCGATGCCGAGCGCACACTGATCGTGCGCACGCTGACGCGCTTCGACCAGGAGATCGAAGCGCTGCCCGACGCACGACGCGATGCCCTCCTCGCCACCGCGCACAACTACCGTCCGGGCACTGCGGCACCCGACGACGAAACGCCGGCGATGCGGCGCTGGCGCGACGCCATGCGCGCGCTCGTCGACCGTGCCGGCCCGCTGTGTCGCCATCTCGAAGCCACGATCGACCCCTACGCCGACGATCCGATCGACAGCGCGATCTTCAACCTGCTCAACGGCGTCGCCAATCTGCTCGGCGTGCGCACGCTGCAGGAAGCCTACGTCTACCATCTGCTGCTGCACGCCAGCGCGACGACCGACGATCGCCCCGGCTGAGCGCCGCCACGCGACGGCACCGCCCGCGATGTCGGTTGCGCGCACGAGCCGTTCCTCTTAAAGTCGACAACCCATCGACAAGCGCCCGGACCGGGCAAATCGCACGGGCCGATGCACCCGCGCCGTAACAGGCGCGACCGCGCGGTTTGCACCGATGCCGTACGACGGTGGGTTTTCGTCGCAGCTGCGGCCGTCGCATCGCGATCGCTGTAGACTTTTTGTTCATCCGTACGCAGGAGTCTTCTATGACAGAGTATCCATCCAGTATTGACGACCTCACGATCGAGCCGCTCTCCGAGAAAGATCTCGAAATCGCAGCCGGCGGTGACGGCTGCGGACCGTTCAGCTGCTCGATCTACTGGTGCTCGGCACCCGACATCCTCGACGACGACGAGATCGAGCCGAACCAGTAGTCGCCGCGCAGCCAGCCGCGCATCGCCTCCCTTGCCTCCTTGGAGAAGCACAACCATGACCGACTACGAAGCCAAAAAAAGCATCGACGATCTCGAGATCGAGCCCCTGTCCATCGAGGATCTCGAGGCCATTGCTGGCGGTGATGGTTTGTGCGGCATCTGCAGCTGCTCGCTGCGCCAATGCTCCAACTGCGACACCGACCTTCCCGACCTCGATTTCGGAGGCCAGGCGTAGCGATCGACCGCGCCGAGGCGCTCGCCGACCCCGCCGGAGAGCGAGCGCCTCGACTGCAGGGCCATCCCGTCGCGGCACGCGTTTGCTACGATCGCGATCGATGCACTTGACCGCCTCCCCCACCGCTCGCCGATCCCCGCTCCGATTCCCAGCGCTGCGGCGTCAAACGCCGTGACGCCCACATCTCCGCGCATCGCACGCGTCGCTGGCGTATCGGCCGACTGGCTCGCGCGCTTCGACGGCAGCGATCTGCCGGACCTGCAGCTGCGTTGCACCGAGGCTGACGCCGCAGCCGCCGTACGCTGCGCCGACCTGGTGGACCGCGCGCACGACGCCGTGCCGACGTGCCCGTCCGGGCTGCGACGGCGCCTGCTCGCCCTCAAGCGCGACGCCCACAATCGACGACCGCTCACCAAACACGCTCGTCTCTTCGCACGCGACGACGCAGATGCGCCTGGCCTCACCGACGACGCGCATCGCGATCTGCGCGACGCGTTCGCCGTCGCCCGCGACGCCCAAGAGCGCGCCGCAGCGGCCCATGCGACGCTCGCACGGCGCCACGACGCCGTGCGTGCCGACGAGCGTCGCGCGCTGGCCGAAGCCGTCGACATTCCTGCACTGCATCGCGGTATTGCGGTGGCAAGCCCGCTCCTGGCCGGCAAGCTCGATCGCCTTCGCAGCGCCCAGCCCGACGACGACAACCGCCGCATTCGGCGCCTGCGCACGAGCACCCTGCGCTATCTCAGTCGCGCAGCGGCCAAGCTGTCGCCCTATGCGACGTTCACGCGCGTCGGCCTGGCGCGCGTCGAGACGACCGCGCCATACGGCACACCGGTGGTGCTCCACGACGACAGCGACGGCTGGCGGCACGCACATCAGGTCCGGCTGAAGCGCTACTGGGTCGACCGCGTCCTCGATCTGCTGCCGCGCCATCCGCCCTTGCGCCGCACCCTCGCCGTCGGCCTCAATCCGACGATCCAGCCGGTCGACCGCGGCGCCGACGGTCGGCCGCGGTTCCGCTATCTTCGGCGGGAGTACTACGCGCCGGACAGCGAGCAGCAAGCGCTCGCCTTCTTCGCCGCCGCGGTCGTCACCGCGCCGATCGCCCTGCCCTGGCTTTCCGGTCTGCGCCGCCATCTCGCCGCGGGTCCGCTGACGATCGATACGCTGCTGGATCAACTCGCCGACGTCCCGCGCGCGGACGCCGGCGACGACGCCGATCCCGGTGCGATCGAGCAGGCGCTGGTCTGGCTGCTCCATATCGGCTTTCTCGAAGTGCACTGGCCGTTCCCGCTGCACCATCCGCGCGTCGAAGTGGCGCTGGCCCACGACCTCGCTACGCGCCCCGACACGTGCGGCGTCGAGGCGCTGGCCGACGCGCTGGCCAGGCTCGTGCGCGCGCAGGACGCGCTGCCGGAAGCTCCCGAGCCCGCGCAGGCCATCGAACGCGTCTACCGTGAGGCCGAGCGGGCCTGGTCGGCGCTCACGACGCGGGTCGCGCTGCCGGGACTCGCGCCCGAAGCAGACGCGCGCGGCGCGCTTTACCAAGACGTCGTGGTCGCGCCTGCGGCTCCGGCTGAGACGCCCTGCGTGGCCACCGTGTGCGCGACGCGCGCGTCCGCGATCGTCGATGCGGTGACGCCGCTTCTTCAGATCAGCCATCTCTTTCATCTGCGCCACGATCTGCAGCTTGCGCTCGGCGGCCTGCTGGCCCAGCGCCGCCCGCGCTGCACCGCGATGCCCGCGCTCGATTTCTTTCGCGCGGCCCAGCCCGTGTGGCGCGCCTTCGAGCGCCACGAAAAGGGATTGCGGCCGCGGCGCGATCCGACCACGACGCGCTTCGACCCCTTCGATCTGCCCCAGGCCCAGGCGCTGCACGTCGCCCGCATCGGCGTCGCCGCCCGCCTGCGCGAAACCCTCACGGTCGACGAGCGCGGCTGCCACATCGACGTCGATGCGCTGCGCGACGCGCTCGACGCCCTGCCGCCGTGGATGACCTGCAGCGGTCCCGGCAGCGCGTTCGTCCAGCCGCTGGACGACACGGGCGAGCGCTGGGTGCTCAACCACCTTTTCGAGGGCACCGGCCGCTACGCCAGCCGCTACGTGGCGACGTTCCCCGGCGACGCCAACCGCGCGCTGCGGGATGCGCTCTTCGCGCTCAGTCCGCAGCGCGCATACGGTCTCGCCGAAGCACCCGAAACCGGCGTTCCAACCGAACTGCTCGATCTGTTCTTCGTCGGTGGTGACACGCTCAACGTGCGCCGTCCGCAGACGCCGTGGCGCCTCGTGATCCCCGGCTCTCCCCCGCCGCTGCATCCCGACCCCGTCGACGCCGAAGCGAGTCGCGATCTCCATCTCGACGCCCTCCGCATACGCTTCCGCCCTGCGCACGGCGATCGCCTGCCGCACCTGGTCGGTCCCGGCGAGCGGCTGCTGCACCCGGTGCATCTCGGGGGAAGCGGCATTGACTTCATGCCGTCGACCATCCGCTTTCTCAGCTGGTTCGGCAGTGGCGATCTGGTGCTCACCATGCCCGCACGCTATCTGCCTCGGGACGTGCTCCAGCAGCACGCAGACGGCGTGCACGGGACCCTGCCGGTGTTCTGTGGCCCGCTGATGATCCGCCGCCCGTGGTGGCGCGTGCCGCGCGCGCTGTTCGACGCCTGTCGATCGCATGACCGGCCCGCGGACGGCTGGCGTGCCCTGCAGGCGCTCTGCGCGCGCTACGGCATCCCGCCGCAGGTGTACCGCATCGAGCGCGACGGCAACACCAGCCGACCGCAGTATCTCGATCTGCGGTCGCCCAGCTTCGCCGAGCTGCTGCACCAGGGCGACGATCCAGACGGAAACGAGGTACGCCTCTCCGCGGCGCTACCCGCCCCAGATGCCTATCCGCGCGACCGCGCCGGCGCGGGCCGCGCCTGGGCCTTCGAGGCTCAGCTTTTCGTTCCGCAGCCCGCACCCGGCGCGCACCCCTCCCGCTGATCCCACCTCCGCCGCATAGCCCACCTGCGCACACCGCGGGTGGGCCGCCGCCTACCGAGCCGTCGACCGCACGTTCGGGTAATGCCAACCCAACGGCCAGCGGTTGCCTGCCGGAGAAAATATGGACAAATACTGAACGCCCAGCCATACCTGGATAACTCACTGCTATCTTCCTAACACCGAGTGGACAACCCAAACAGCTCGAGGCACTGCGAGCTTTGATCGACATGTTGTCCACGTGGTGTGTATCCGCCCGCCAAGTGAACGAACGTGTGAGGAAACCAGCCATGAACGAAGAAGCCACTGACAACCTGGAGATCGAGCCTCTTTCCGACGATGACCTTGAATCGGTGGCCGGCGGCGCTGGCTGCAAAAAGAAAAGCTGTTCGGGCCGAGACTGCTCCGTTGGTGGTGACGACGACACTGACGTCGACGCCGACGTCAACGTCCAGACCCTCGCGTAGCGCATCGCGCCTTTCGCTTCCTCCACACCAATCGTCATTACGAAATACACCGTAGCGGACCGTTTGATCGCTTCCGATCATCACCCTTAGCGCGCCGCGCGCGCCGGTGTACATCACCGATAGCACGCCGTCCGCTGCGCCTCAAATTCAGGAGATCCGTCATGTCCAACGATCAGAACCACAACGAAGAAGCTGTCGACAATCTCGAAATCGAGCCGCTTTCCGAGGACGATCTCGAAACCGTTGCCGGCGGCGCCTGGGACTGCAAGAAGAAAAGCTGTTCGGGCAGCGACTGCTCGGGCGGCGGCAATGACGACACCGACGTCGACGCCGACGTTCAGACCCGCCTCGCGTAGCGCACCCCGTTCGCAGACACGTCATGGCCCGCTCATCCAATTCATCCAGCGAAGGCTTCGACAATCTCGAGATCGAACCGCTCTCTGACGACGATCTCGAAACAGTTGCCGGCGGCGTCAACGACTGCAAGAAGCACAGCTGCTCGCGCGCTGACTGCTCCAACGGCGGCGACGACGACGTCGATGTCGACGCCGATGTCCAGACGCTCGCGTGACATCACGCGCTGTCTGACCCTCCACCAAGCCTTCTATTCAGCCCAGGAGATAGATCATGTCCAACGATCAGAACTTCAACGACGACGCCATCGACAATCTCGAGATTGATCCGCTCTCCGACGACGATCTGGAATCGGTTGCCGGTGGCGCCGGCTGCAAGAAGAAGAGCTGCTCTGGCCGCGATTGCTCGGGCGGTGGCGATGACGACACCGACGTCGACGCCGACGCGACGATTTCGCAGTAATTGCCTCCCCGGCGACTGGCTGAAGACGCGCTGCGCCGATCGCATCGGACGCAGCGCGTCTTCGTTTGGCTGGAACCCACCCGCCCCACGATTCACCACCCGGCATCCCACCATGGTTCAGGTTCAGCTCGATACGCGAAAGTTCCCGGTTGACGAGAGCGACGCCAAGCCGTCGTACAGCTGGCTGATGTTCGCCCGCCGCAGCGGTCCGGACGGCCAAGCTTGGATCGACGCCCTGCGACATTCGCGCGTGCCGCGCGTGCTCAAGGCGATCAACGCGTCGCTCGACGTCATGCGTGAACGCCGGCTCGACGAAGCCGAACGCATGCTCGACGATCTGCGCGAGACCATCGACGCCATGGCACCCGTCGGACCGCTGTCGCCGCATATCGCCGATCGCTGGTTCTACGGTGCCGTGGCCTATCTCCACTACGTACGCCGCGATTTCGACGCCTCCGTCAACGCGCTCGAACAGGCGGAAGCCGCCGCGCGCGCAGCCATCCGACGGCATCCGTTCCTGCTGCCGCTGGCCCGGGTACACGAAGAATTCGCCGTGCAGCGCGCCCGCATCTGCCGCAATCGCCGCGATTGGGACGGCATGCACCACCATCTCGAACGCACCGAGCAGATGCTGACCAACGACCTGCCGCTCTGCGATCTCGCATCGGACGACGGCGCGCGCGATCGCGTCGCGCCCCCAGGCAGCGACCCGGCGACGACACGCGATGTCTACTATCGCGCGGTCCTCGACTTCTGCCGCGACTGCCTCGACGAAGACGAAGCCGCCGGTTTCGATGCGCAAACCAATTTGCCGCGCAGGCTCGATGAATTCCGCAACTTCACGGGCCAAATTCCGGCCCCGAGCGGTTTCGTCATCAAGTACCACTAGCCGGCAGCCGACGCGCGTGGTCAGCTCTCGCCCATCCCTTCGACCACCGATCAGGAGATCGTCATGTCCAAGTCCAAAACCTCCATCGACGAACTGGAAATCGAGCCGCTGTCGGACGCCGACCTCGCGAACATCGCGGGTGCCAACTCCGGCGCTGACCCGAGCTGCAGCTGTCGCCGCTGCAGCTGCTCGACCGACTTTTGCTCCAGCGCCGGCGACGATGACCTACCGCTCCTCGAGCTCCGCCGACTGAGCTGACCGCGCTCGACAGCCAGGGCGCGCCGCGGCTGCGCGCCCTTTTCTTTTCGAACAGGAGATCACCATGTCCGAGTTGAAAATCACCATCGATGATCTGGAGATCGAACCCCTTTCCGACGCCGATCTCGCCAAGGTCACCGGCGCCAACGTCGGCGGCGACCCAAGCTGCAGCTGCCGCCGCTGCAGCTGTTCAACCCGCGACTGCTCGCAGGCCGGCGGAGGCGATATCGACTTCGATCCCCGCCTCGAGCTCTGACGCTCACGTCTGCGATTCACATCTCGCCGGACAACGCATGGACCTCGGCCTCAATCTCTACCGCTGGCAGCGGGCGCAGCAGAATCGCGATCTGATCGAGTGCATCGCGCCGCTGGCCGATGCGCTGCGCCAAACAAATCAGCTCGACCATCTGTGGTTCACCCGCTTCGGTGCGCGCGGACCGCACGTTTTCCTGGTCTTCGGCTGCCTCGACGACGCGGCGCGGTCGGACGTCGAAGCGCGGATCCATGCGTACATCGCCGAACAGCCGCCCTCGACGCCGCTGGCCGACGGCGAGCAGCAGGAGCGACACGACGAGTGTCGCGGCAAGGCCCTGTGGATCGGTGATCGCCAGCCCGGTCTCGCCGAGCCGGACACCACCTTCTTCGCACCGTTCGACGGCGACCGGCGCTATCCCTATCGCTACGCCGCGCATCTCTCGGAGGCGCAGCAGCGCAGCGTATGGCGCGTCGTCGGCCGCTTGACGCAGCATCAGCTCGCACGGCTGCAGCCGACGGAACAGGGGCAGACCGGTGCCGCGCTGGCGTGGCTCACCAGCTTCGACCAGGCCCTGCAAACGCGCTGGTCGTCCGATCAGATCACCGCGCTGTGGCGCCGCCACGCGGGCACCCTGGTGCTCGGGCTCAACGATCGCTGGCAGGCAGATCCGGAGACGTTCGAGGCCGATCTGTCGCAGCGCATCTCGCCGAACAACCGGGCCGCGATGGACCGCGCCTGGGCGGCGGTCGATCCGACGAGCGCGACCTCGCGCATCGCCGCTGATCTGCTCGACGCCGTCGGCGCACCCGACGGCAACCCGCACACCGACCGCCTGCTGCGCGAGATCCACCACGTGGCGCTGCTGCAGCTCGGCGTGTGGGTGTCGGTGCACATCCCCCTCGTGCTCTATCTGTGGCACCGGAACCTCGCGACCGAGGCCCCATGAGCGCGGATGCTGCGGCGAACGACGCCGAAGCTGCCACGCAATCCGCGCCCCTCCCGACGTTCGACCCTGCCCGCTGGTGCGCAGTCCACCTGCACTACCATGAGGATCGCGACCGGCTCCTCGACGACTGCGTCCGGCCGCTGGTCGAAACGCTCCACAGCGACGGCGCGATCGATCGCTTCTTCTTCATTCGCTACAGCCTCGGCGGGCCGCACGTTCGCCTGCGCCTGCGCGGCGCCGCCGGCGTCGATCTCGCTGCGGTTCAGGCGCGCGTGCATCAGCGCGCCCGCACGTTTCTCGACCACACGCCGTCGCGCAGCGCCCAACCGGCCGAGGACATCGCCGAAGCCAATCAGGTCCTGCTGAGAGACGCCCAAGAGCGCGATCCCGGAACGATTCCCGACAACCATAGCGTCGACGCACCCTTCCGCCCCGAAACCAAGCGCTACGGAGGGCCGAACTGGCTCGGCGCGTCGCTCGACGTCTTCGACGCCTCGAGCCGGGCCGCGCTTGCGCTGCTGCACCGTCACCGCGACGCCAGCCCCGCACAGCGCCTGCCGCAGACCCTGCGACTGCTCGGCGTGCAGATCGCATCCGCCGCGCGCGGTGACGCGGCGCGCGCGGTCGACCTGGCCGGCTACGCCGGCCGCTGGTGGCAGGAGACCTGGGCACCGCTCATCGCGCATGGCGATCAGCTCTTCGAAGCCCGCGGCAGCGCGATCGGCGCCGCGCTCACTCAGGACGCCGCACAGCTGCGCGACGGCGAAGGCCTCGATCCGTCGTGGCACGCGCTCGCCCGCGCCACCGCCGCGCTGGCCGATCGCCTGGCCGATGACGATGCGCGCACCGCTGCCGGTCAGGCGGACGCAGCGCCGAGCGACACGCTCTCCAAGCGCACGCGGCGCATCCTCGAAAGCCAGCTGCACATGACCGCCAATCGGCTGGGCTGGACCAATCCCGACGAGGTGTATCTGGGGCACGTACTCGCGCGCGTCCTCGATGCCGGCGCGCCGCGCACCTGAGCCGAAGGCGCGCAGAAACCACGAGAACCCTGTCAAACATGCCGGGTCGCTGTGCTATACTCTCCAGTATTGCCATTAACCTACTGACCGGTCGGAAAGTGCAACGCATGTCGATCGCACCGCACTTTCTCCTTCTACAGCCGGTCAGCATCTGATGTAGCCCGAATGTGCCCTAGGAGCCGCTTATGAGTGCCCACGATCTCCAGCGCCTGATGCAAGATCTGCAAGACGACCCCCTGCTGCTGCAGGAAACCGAATCCCTCGACAACGCCACCTCGTGGCAGGCCTGGGCGAGCAGCCGAGGCTACGTGCTGACCCTCGACGAGGCCAGCACGGTTGCCGACACCTACGGTGCCATCGACGACGACGACCTCGAACAGGTCGCCGGTGGTTGGACCGAGCCGAACAACAGCAACAGTGGCTCGGGCGGTTCCAACGGCGGCGGTTGAAAGCACCGCCGGACGCGGCGATCTCCACGGCATCACTGCCACGCCGTCGATGGTCGACTGCGACCGATGGTTCGCGGTCGCTGCATCGCATCTCGCACCCACCCTGGTCGCGCCCGATGCATGCAGCGCCCTCGAACAGCGCTGCCGGGCACTGCCCGGCGATCTGCTGACCGCGCTTGAGGTCCGACTCCACGGGGCGGCCTCCAGCGCGGTCGACGTGGCTTGGCGAATCGAATCTGCCGAGCACGCGCGCCGCTGCGCACTGCGCTGCGACGATCCACATCTGCAGCGCACGCTGACGCGCTGGGCACGCGACGTGTCCAGCGCGTCGTCGCTTGCGCCCACGCCGTCCACTGCCGTGCGGCTGTGGCTCGAGCAGGACGCGCCCCATCCCGCACCGCGCCGCGACCCGGCGCCGCTGCGACCGATCGTCTGCGCCGAGACCCCGAGCCTGCTCAGCGACCGCAGGCTGCACGAAACGCTGCTGCCCAGCCTGGCGGGCCATGCGCTGACGCGCGCCCAGCGGCGCACCCTCACCCGCCTGCGCGCCGCGATGCGGCCGTTCGGCCCGCTGCTCTATGCCTTCAGCCTGCGCGCCCGGTGCGACGACGCCGGGCCGAACGCGGCGTATCCCGTGCGCCTGGAGTTTCTCGGCGCGCAGCCCGCGCGCGCCGTCGACGGCCTGCGCGCGGGGGGTGCAGCTCTGTGCGCGATGGCCGCACGGCTCGACGCACTGCTCACAGCCGCGATCGAGCTGCATCCGCCTTTCCTCGCCATCGACCTTCCGCCCCGGCGGCATCATCTGGCTTTCGACGTCGACGCCGACGGCGGGCTCGCGCCCCACATCGGCCTGGAGACCTCGCTGCGCGCCGGCGCCACCGTCCACAGCGCCAGCTGGCGCAGTCTCTTCGACGGCCTCGTCGAAGCCGGCGTCGCCGATCCGGTGCGCGCCGCGGCGGTGCTCGCCTGGCCGGGCGTCGACTCGCCGGCGACGGCGCCGCAGCGTTGGCCCGCGCGCACCGCCGACGACCGGGCGTCTGGCCCCGTACCCGGCACCTGCATCCGCGTGCTGTCCCACGTCAAGCGCGTGCACCGCGACGGTCAGGCGCCGTTCGCCAAGGTTTATCTGCTGTTCCGCTATCGTCCGCCGCAGCGGCAGCCGCGCTAGGACGCCAGACCGAGCTGCTGGCCCAGCGCTTCGGTGCGCGCTTCCAGCGCCGGCACCTGCAGCGCCGCAAAGCGCTCGCGGGCGCGCTGCCACGCGTCGCGTGCGGCGTCGCGCGCGCCGTCGGCGTCGTGGAGGCGCACCCAGACGAGATCGGTCATCGCCTGCTCGTAGGGCATCTGCAGGGCAGTGAAGCGCTCGGCGGCCGACGTCAGGCGGGCGGCCGCCGCGTCACGCTCGCCGGCATCGGTCGCCAGCCGACCCAGCGTGCGCTCGGCGAGCGCAATGCCGTAGACGAAATGCGCCGCCTCCGCCACCGACAAACCCTTGGCCGCGCGCGTCTGCGCCTGCGCGCCGCGGTCGGCCTCGGCGTACGCCTCGGCCAGGAAGACGTCGAACCAGCTCGAGATCTGCCGCATGCCGCTGTCGGCCATCTGCGACGACGCGCGCTCGAGATTATCGATCGCCGCGCCCACGTCGCCGCGCTGCAGCTGCGCATAGCCGAGGAAGCCGAGCGCGACCGCGGCGTTGAGCGGATCCTGCGCGTTGGCCACCGCCTCCTCGCCGTAGCGTACGCCGGTGTCGCCATCGCCGAGATGGGCGTAGAAATAGCCGATGCTCCACGCCGGATCGAGGCGCGGATCGGCCAGCGCCTCGCCCATCGCGCGCGCGCGTTCGATCGCCTCGAAGGCGTCGGGGAAACCGCCGAGCGCGAAATGGTTGAAGGCCGCCACCCAGTGCGCCTGCCCCTGCCACCAGGGCACGCCGTTGCGCTCGAGCAAAATCACCGCGCGCTTGCTCGCCTCGGCGCCCTCGAGGAAGCGTCCTGACCAAAAGCCCTCGCGCCCGAGGACGTAGGCCGCCTGACCCTCGGTGACCTCGTCACCGGCCGCCTGCGCCGCCTCCTGGGCCGTACGCGCGTGGGTTTCGGCCGGGTCGGCGTTGCCCAGATAGGTGTGGGTGTGGGCCAGCCAGAAGTAGTAACGGCCGCGCAGCTGGGCGTCGTCGAGGCGCTCG
>JBCCOR010000068.1:0-11976 GCA_039025295.1 Acidobacteriota bacterium | reverse complement strand
TGCCGGCCGAGTGGATCGAGATCGGCCTCGAGCCGATGGGCGGCGCGATCGAGCACGGCGCTGCGCGCCGCGGCGTCCGCCTGGCGCGCGATGGTCGCGGCGAAGCGGGTCAACGTGGTGGTCCACGCCATGTCAGATCCTCCCGAGCGCCTCGACCAGGCGATCGCTGCCCCCGTCGGTCAGCCGCTGAACGGCGTTGATCCAATCGAGGAGGCGGTGTCCCGTCAGCCGCGTCGCCACGACCTGACCGAGAATCAGCTGGGCGCAGGAGCTGGCCAGATGTTCGCCGAGGTCGAAGTCCGCGCTGAAGCGGTGGATGAGCCCGTCGATGGCGATCGCCGAGCGGATGTACTTCACGATGTCGCGTTCGGGCATGATGCGGGTGCGGCGCGAGAGCTGCAGCATCTCCAGCATCACGATGGTGAAATTCTCGGTCAGGCGGCGGCCCTGCGGCCCGTCCTCGTACCAGCCGCGCGCCAGCGTCTCGAGCCCGTGGCGCAGGCCGGGATAGTCAGAGCCCGGACCGTGCTCGGTGACCTCGAGGTATTCGCGCGCCATGGCGCCGATGTCGCCGAGCGCCACCGCCAGGGTCATCGACACCAGATGCCGACGCGAGTGCGGGCTCATCACGCCGATGATGCCGAAGTCGACGTAGCCGACCCGGTTGTCGGGCAGGATGAACAGGTTCGCCGGATGCAGATCGGCGTGGTACACGCCGTGGCGGAAGACGTCCGACAGGAAGTTGTCGATCAGGTTGGCGGCGAACGTCGCCTCGTCGAAGCCCAGCTGCCGCACCCGCTCGAGGGTGACCTCGTCGTTCTCGTTGCGCGCGCGCAGATAGGCGAGGAGCGGAATGCCTTCCAGAAAGCGCGTGACCAGCGTGCGCCGGCTGGTGAAGCCCTCGACCACCTCGGCGACGACCTGGGCGGGCACGTCGCGCGCCTGCCGGCCGAGCGCGGCGGCGTAGCGCGCCTCGTGGCGGAAGTCGAGCTCCTCGCGCGTCCACTGGACGAATTCGCGCGTCGGCTCGACCAGCCAGGCGAGGCGGCGCCAGCGCAGCCGCTCGACCAGCCAGACGAAGGTGGTCATCACGCGGATGTCGAATTCGAAATCGCCCTCGACCGCCGGCCGCCGCACCTTGACCGCGAGTTTCTGGCCGTCGAGCTGGGCGACGTGGATCTGGCCGATCGAGGCGGTCGCCAGGGGCGTGCGATCGATCGCGTCGAAGAGCGCGTCGACCGGCTTGCCGAGCTCGGCCTCGAGCACGCGCGCCGCCTCGGCGAACGGAAACGGCTCGATGCGGTCGAGCAGCTCGAGCAGCGCGTCGCAGTAGGCGCGCGGCAGGAGATCGGGCTGCAGCGCCAGCACCTGGCCGAATTTCACGTAGGTGCCGCCGAACGCCTGCACCAGACGCCGCAGCCGGTCGGGCGCGCGCCCCGTGCGCCAGAGCGCGTGCCACACGAGGCCCGGCCCGTGGGTCAGCAGCACGCGCAGCACCCGCGACAGCCGCCGAAACGCAGCGATGGGCGACACCCCCTGCGACGTCGATGCCCTCAAGGCACGATCTCCGCGGTCTCTTCCGGCGCAGCGTCCCAGATCGAGCCCCAGAAGCGGTGCTTGCGCTGCGCGACCATGGCCTGCAGCCGATCGTTCATCAGCGCCTTGATCTCCTTGCCGATGGTGCGCACCGTGCGCGCGTCGTCGGCCGCCTCGGGCCCGTACGACGTCGTCAGGTCGATCGACGGCAGAATCTGCGTGTGCCACTTCGACGGCAGCGGCACGGTCGACATCGTCGGCGTGATCGGCAGGCACGGCCAAAGCGTGTGGCGCTCGAAGGCCGGCCAGTGGATCTTGGCCAGGATCGGAAAGATCTCGGCGCTGCCGACGGTGACGAACGGCACGATCGGCGCGCGGTGACGCAGCGCCATGCGCACGTAGTCGTGGCGCCCGAAGCGGCGCAGCGTGTAGGCCTCGCGGTAGGGCACGAACGCGCCCTGGATGCCCTCGGGGAAGAGCGCCAGGGGCCGCCCGCGCGCGAGGAGGTGATCGGCGTTCGCCTGGCTCGCGAGCACGCCGCCGAGCTTGGTCATGAAGTCGCTGAGAAAGGCCGGCTTGGTCAGCGACGGATGGATCAGGAAGCGCGGATAGCGCCCGATGCGGGTGGCCAGCAGATGCAGCAGCATCACGCCGTCGTAGGGCTGATGGCCGCGATGGATGCCGACCAGCACCACCGGGCCTTCGCGCGGCACGTGCTCGACGCCGCGGGTTTCGATCCGCCAGTAGCGATCGTGCAGAAAGCCGAACAGGCCGCGCGACTTCGCGTCGATGTACCCGCGGTCCATGCCGAAGTCGTCGTAGCCGTCGTGGGGCTCGGCGACCGACGGCGCGCGCCGCGCCTTGCCGTCGACGTCGGGCAGGCAAAAGCGCCGAATCGCCTCGTCGGCGCGCCAGCGCGGCTGCCAGCCCATCGTCGCCAGGCGGCGGCCTTTGACCGTGAACGAGTAGCGCAGATAGGGCGCCGCCAGGCGCGAGAGCTCGCGCGCCGCGGCGCTGTCGAGCAGCCGCATCGCGCCCTGCATCGGCCCGGGTCCGCCCCAGCGTGCAACGCCCGCGAGGCGCAGCATGGCCCGCAGCGGCACGCCGCCCGCCGGCGCGACGTGGAAGACGCCGTCCTCGTCGGACTCGATCACCCGCATCAGGGCACCGACCAGATCGTCGGGATCGAGCAGCTGCAGGGTCGGGTCGAACCCGGCCGACACCACCGCGCGGCGGCCGGTCAGCAGGCGCGGCAGCACGTCGCGCCCGCGCGGATCGAGCACCGGCGCCGCGCGCAGCAGCGCAACCCGCGGCTCCGGCGTCGATCCGGCCGCGGCGTCGGATGCCTCGTCCTCGACGCCGAACGCGCGCTCGAGCGCCGACCACGCGACCGCCAACGGCGCGTGGCCCTCGCGCAGGGTGGTGCCCCACGTCTCGTCGACCATCGCCGGATGCCGGCAGTCGGGTTCGAAGACCTGGCTCGACGCGGCGACCACGAGCCGGGGTACCCCGGCGCGCGCGAGCACGTCGAGCAGGGTGTCGGCATCGTCGAGATCGGGCAGGCCGTCCGCGGTCAGGCGCGAGGTCGCAAGGACCACGGCGAGCGCGGGGCGGTTCGCCGCCAGGGCCGCGTCGACGTCGGCGTCGAGCGCGTCGCGATGGACGACCGCCCGTGGTCCCAAGCGATCGACCAGCCGATCGGTCACTTCGTCGTGACCGCCGAGAACAAAGATCGGGGACAGCGGCGTCGCAGCGCTCATGCCGTCCATCCTGGGCGTCGGCCGCCGCGCGGCGTCGGCGCCGCGCCGCGATTTGTACGGGCAGCGCCGATCACTGCAGCGCCCCGCGTGCTCGCATCGTTCATGCTCGTCATCCTTCGCAGGACACACCGCGTGCGGCGCATCCCGAGGCTTGGTTGGTTCTCCGGTCGTGAGATCCAGAGCCTAGCGGCGACGATGAATCAGCGACCATAGATCGATCGGTGGTGAAAACGATCCATGATGCCGCGTGCGGCATCGGACGGCAGATGCGCCGCGCTCAGCGCTCGGCTTCGCCGCGCACGCCGCCGTCGAGCCACGACAGCGGATCGGCGAGGAAGCCGTTGAGATAGGCCAGGCGCACGGCTTCGCGGCGCCCGCGCGCGTTGAGCTTGTCGATGACTTTGTGCACGTGGTTCTTGACCGTCGGCAGCGAAATGCCGAGCTTGCGGGCGATTTCTTTGTTCTGGTAGCCGGCCGCGATCAGCTCGAGCACCTCGCCCTCGCGATCGGTCAGGCGCACGTTCTCGATCGTCGCCGCGGCCGGGCGCTCTTCCGCCACCTGGCGCGACAGCTCGAAGAGGCGCTCGATCACCGACGCCGTCAGGCGCGGACAGCACACGGCTTCCTGGCGCTGCAGCGCGCGGATCATCTCGAGCAGCTCCTCGAGCGTGGCGTCGCGCTTGGAGCAGCCGGTCGCACCGGCCTCGAGAAAGCGCACGATCTGCTCGGGCTCTTCGACGCCGAGCACAACGATTTCGATCTTCGCACGCGACGCGATGCGACGTATGAGCGTGAGCGCCGCGTCCGGATCGACGCTGGCATCGATCAGCAGGGCGTCGAGCGCCTCGGCATCGAGCGTCTCGGCGGTGGTGGTATCGAGATCCGAGGTGTTGAGCAGCTCGACCTCCTCGCGCCGGGCGAAGCCAGCGGCGAAAATGTCGGCGAGCAGCCGGGAACCATAGATCAGGTGAAGACGGAGTGGTGCGTTCATGGGCAGCTTCCGGGCGTGGGTTGACAGCGGCCCGCCAAGGATGCATCCCGGATCAACGACGAACAATGCATCGAAGGAAGCACAAAAGG
Organism: Acidobacteriota bacterium; assembly: GCA_039025295.1. Taxonomy (GTDB): domain Bacteria; phylum Acidobacteriota; class Thermoanaerobaculia; order Multivoradales; family J023; genus JBCCOR01. Next base: position 7,600 of record JBCCOR010000068.1, on the reverse strand, counting down.
ATGGAGTCAGGTTCCGAAAAAGTGCTAGATCCCTGACGCTGTGCCATCCCTGCGCGCGTGCAGCAGCCGCGCGACGCTTGACCAAACCGGACTTTTTTCCCGGATCGCGCGCCATCATCCTCAGGTCGCAGCCGGCGTAGTCCGCTCGAACACCCCGGCCGCTGCGCCTCGACACGGTCAACCGCATGGAAGCAACATACGGAATGAATTTTGCATATCCCATTATGGCCAACCTCTGTCGCACCGGACTCTGCGCCCGACACCTCGGGACGCACCAACAATATGGATGGTCGAAGAGACCGGACGCCGTCGGTTGGCCTGCATTTGCGTGAATGCGGCACACGTTATCTTTCCGCCGCTTCGCATACCACGCGCTCGTCGCGTGAAAGGAGACCGTTTGTCATGGCAACTTTGGATTCCCCGGCGGAACGGCCGGACGGCGTCGATGCTGGGAACTTCGAACTTCCCCAGGACGATGCACCGCAGATCGACGAATCGTCACGTCCGTCGGACGGCGATTCCCAACCCGAGGGCAACGATTCTCGTGCGCCCGACACCTTCCGCAACGACAGCTTCGAAGATGCATCCGACGCGTCGGATCCAGGCGACGGCTTCGCCGCACCGCGGCCGTCGGCGTCGGATTTCGCCGACGATGCACCGCTGCAGATCGCCAACGGCCTCGAGGGCGATCCGCCCGTCGACGAGAGCACGGCTGATTCGGCCAGCGACCTGCCCACCGACGACGACTCGAATATTCGGTACTTCGCCGACGAGAACGGCAATACGACGCGGATCGAGATCGACGTCATCGGCCGACCGGGCGTGGACTTCCCAGCGCCGGAGGACGAAGCCGCCGCGAACGGTGGAGACGGTCTCGACGATCTGGGCGACTTCGACATCGACTTCGACGCCGACAGTGCCCTACCCGACTTCGGCGCCACGCCCGGCGGCAACGCGCTGACGCTGGGCGATGGCACACCGACGCTCGGCGACGACGTGCTGAACCTCGGAGACGACGCGGACCCGGGCGACTTCGGCATCGCGGACGACGTCTCGCTGCCGAGCTTCGACCTCTCGCCGATCACCGACACGATCGCCGACACCGCCGCGGAGTTCACCAACCCGGACGGCTTGCCGTCCGAGGCGGGCAACTTCCTGGCCAACACGACCACCTCGATCGGCGGCGCCCTGGAGTTCTCAGACGTCCTCAGCGGTGAAACTCCAGGCGTCTTCCAGGACATCGGTCAGGGCATCGGCCTCTACGCCGACGAAGTCGACGACATCGGCCGCTTCCTGGGCTCCGATGAATTCGGCCTGTTCGGCGACTCGGTCGGCAACACGGGCGCGTTCATCGGCGGCTTCGCCAACTCCGACGGCGACTCGCTCACCGATCGCCTGATCGACGGCGCGCAGGGCGCGCTGGTCAACCAGGGCACCGGCGTGGGCAACCCGCTCGCGGCGGGCGCCGAGGCCGGCATCGGGCTGCTCGAAACGTTCACGCCGATCGACGTCGACGACACCTTCCAGGACTTCCTGCCGGGTGCCGCGGTCGGCGGCGCGACCGAGAACGCCGTCGATCTGGGCGAAGCGGTCTTGACCGGCGACAGAACGCATTTCGACGCCCAGCACCAGGACAACCTGGCGGGCGAGAACGGCGCTTTCGAGCAGACCGCCGCGGCGACGGCCGAGGCCGGCAGTGAGCTCTTCGACTACTTCACCAACCCCGCACCGGGCTTCGGCGATCGCGTCGACAGCCTGCTCGACGACGCCGCCAGCGGCGATCTGCAGGACGGCTGGCTCACCGACACGCTCTTCGGCCCGACGCCGGACAGCCTCAACGATCTCTCAGAGGGTCTCGGCGACGGCACGTTCGGTCCGATCCACGAGGCGGGCCAGAGCGTGCTCGAGGAAAGCAATGACTTCGTCGATACGGTCACCGCGCCGTTCGACGCGGCGGGTGAGTTCCTCTTTGAGACCGCGCCCGAAGCGGTCGCCGACTTCACCAACGACACCGTCATTCCGCTTGTGACAGAAACCGCGCCCGAGGCGATCAACGACGTCTTCCAGCCGATTGGCGACGGGCTCGACTGGTGGTTCGACAGCGGCAGCGAAGCCGCAGCCGAGTCGGTCGTGAACGGCGTCGAGAACGTGCTCGACACCGGCGCGGGCCTGGTGAACGGCGCGAGCGACTTCGTGACCGACTTCATCACCGACCCGGGCGGTACCGCGGAGAGCGTGAACAACGCGATCGGCGAGTTCGTCAGTCCGGTGACGACGCCGGCCGCGGAGCTGTTCGACGACTTCGTCGCGACACCGGCCAGCAACGCGCTCGACAGCCTGTCCGACGGCGTCGACACGTTCACCGAGGAGGTGTGGGTGCCGAACGTGGTCGAGCCGCTGACCGTCGACATCCCCAACGCGATCAACGACACGGTCGACAGCACGTTCGACTTCGTAGGTGATACCTGGAACAGCGGCGTCGATGCCGTTCAGGAATCCTGGAACAACACGCGCGAGTCGATCAACGACATCATCAACAGCCCGATCGACAGCGATGTCCAGAGCTTCTTCGACAGCCCCGTGGAGTCGACGAACGACACTTGGAACACCAGTGTTGATCTCACCACTGATCTCTTCAACTCGACCGTCGACACCGTCGGCGACACCTGGAACAGCGGCGTCGATCTCACCACCGATCTCTTCAACTCCACCGTCGACACGGTTGGCGATACCTGGAACAGCGGCGTCGACTTCACCAACGACCTCCTCAGCAACCCGGTCGACACCCTCGGTGACACCTGGAACAACACCACCGACTTCGTCGGCGACACCTGGAACTCGACCGTCGACACCGTCGGCGACACGTGGAACAACACCGTGAACGGTACCCAGAACTTCCTGGACAATGCCGGCAGCGCGATCGGCAACTTCTTCGGCTGGTAATCATCCGGCGCGCTGAAGCGCTCGGTTGATCCGACACACGCCGTCGGCGCGCAGGCGCCGGCGGCGTGTTGCGTTTCAGCGCGCCTGCGCTACGGCCAGCCGGCGCGCCAGCGTTCGCACATGCGCAGGATCGAGCGATCGTCGCCGGCGTAGTCGGCGACCGCGTCGAGCGGCACCCAGCGCAGCGCGTGCGCCTCGGCCAGGGCCGCGGTCGCCCGCCGCCAGTCGGCGCCGGCGCGGAACGCGAAGCGCACGTCGTAGTGATGGTGGGCGGGCTCTGCGGGGCGATCGCCGCGCGCGGGGCGCGCCGGAATCGCGTGGATGTCGACGTCGAAGCAGTCGACGACGTCCGACGCCGGTTCGCGCACGATCACGTTGGGCGTCAGGCCGGTTTCCTCGCCGACCTCGCTCCGCGCCACCGTCAGCACGTCGGTCTCGCCGTCGGCATGGCCGCCGGGCTGCAGCCAGCGATCGAGCTTGCGGTGATGCAGCAGCAGCGCGCGGGTTCCCGACGGATCGACGATCCACGCCGACGCGGTCACGTGGCCGATCGCCAGGGCGCGGTCGAAGCAGTCGGGATGCGCGTCGACGAACGCGCGAAACCGATCGACGCGGGCCGCGTCGTCGGGATGACGCTGACGATGGCGCGCGAGCAGATGCAGCAGCGGTCGGCGATGCACGGACGCGCGACGCTCAGGGACCGAAGCCGATCATCACGGCGACGCCCAGGATGCCGAAGCCGACCGCGAGCAGCGCGAGCTGCAGGCGCCAGATGAACGCGAACCAGCGCTCGTAGGACACCTTGCCGGCTTCGAGCGAGCCCATCAGCACCGCCGAGGTCGGCACGATCATGTTGCTGAAGCCGTCGCCGAGCTGGAAGGCCAGCACCGCCATCTGACGGGTGAGGCCGATCAGCTCGGCGAGCGGCGCCATGATCGGCATGGTCAGCGCGGCCTGACCGCTGCCCGACGGCAGGAAGAAGTTGAGCACGGTCTGAAAGACGAACATCAGATCGAGCGCGAGCCAGCCCGGCAGCCGGCCGAGCCCCGACGCCGCGCCGTGGAGCACGGTGTCGAGAATGCGCACGTCCTGCGCCAGCACGACGATGCCGCGCGCCAGGCCGACGACCAGGGCCGCCGACACCAGATCGCGCGCGCCGTGCACGAAGCCTTCGGCGATGCGGTTGGCCGACAGGCCGCCGACGATGCCGGCGATCACGCCCAGCGCGAGGAACGCGCCGCCGATCTCGAGCACGTACCAGTGATGCGCCTGCACGCCCCAGAGAATGACGCCGAGGGTGCCGGCGAGCGTCCACAGCACGGCGACGTGGCGCAGGCCGAGGCGCTCGGCGGCGTCGCGCAGCGCGGCGCTGTCGCCCGCGGCCGCGTCGTCGTCGTCGGCGCGCTCGTCGCGCGCCATCCACTGCACGTAGGCGATGCCGACGACCGTCAGCACGATCCACATGGCCGTGCGGAACGGCCAGCCCGAGAGCGGCGGCAGGCCGGCGATGCCCTGGGCGATGCCGACCGTGAACGGATTGACCATCGCGCCGGCGAAGCCGATCTGCGAGCCGACCAGCGGAATCGCGACCGCGACGATCGGGCGGTAGCCGAGAGCGCGCACCAGCGGCAGGAGCAGCAGCACGAACGGAATGATCTCTTCGCTCATGCCGAAGAGCGCGCCGCCGATCGAGAACACCAGCATCGAGAGCGGGATCACCAGGCTGCGCGCGCGGCGCAGCGCCCCCAGCGTGCGGCGGATCAGGGCCTCGAACGCGCCGGTCTCTTCGATCACGCGGAAGGTGCCGCCGAGGATCAGGATGAACGCGATGATGCTGGCGGCGGCGTCGATGCCGGCCAGGGGCGCGGTCCAGACGGCGGCGAAGAGCGCCCAGCCGCGCGGACGCTCCGGCGCTTCGCCGTCCGCTGCGTCCGCGTCGTAGGTGAAGGTGCCGGCGACGACGCGGCCGTCGGCGTCGCGCTCGTAGGCGCCGCCGGGCACGATCAGGCCGAGCAGCGCGGTCAGCAGAATCAGCGCGAAGATGATGACGTAGACGTGCGGCATGCGCTGCGCGCCGGTCGGGATGGTTGCGGTCGACATGGGCTATCCGGACGCCGCGGTCGAGGTCACGGAATCGCCATCCTCGGCCGCCGTCGGCAATTCGGCCAGCATCTTGCGCACGCGGCCGAGGTTGAACAGCGTCAGCGAGTGATCGGGCTTGAAGATCAACGCCTCTTCGAAGCACTGCTCGGCCTTCGCGTAGTCGCGCGCCAGGGCGGCTTCGAGCCCTTCGCTGAACGCCTTCTCGAACTGCACGTCGCGAATGTCGTCGGCGCTCGCACCGGCGTCGTTGGCCCGCAGCTCGATTGCCTCGTTGAGCACCGCCGCGACGCTGCGCAGCTCGACGCGCAGCTGCTCGACCGACAGCGGACGGGTCGTCGGATTGGCGATCAGCGGACGCGCGCTGCCGGTCGCCGCCGGCGCGGCCTTGGCGTCCGCCGCCGGCGCTTCGGGGCCCGGCGCGGGCGCCGGCGCGGTGCCCGGCAGGTCGATGCCGCCCACCATCATGCCGAGCGCCTGCAGCAGCAGCTGGCGCCCGGTGCAGCGGATCTGTCGCCGTCGGGGCACCGCGCGCAGCGGCGTCACCGACAGACCTTCGAGCGGCTCGACCAGAATCTCGTCGAGCGCCCCAGGCCCGAGCTGCACCTCGTCGAGGACGACGTTCCAGACGTCGCCCCCGATCACCTGGATCAGCGCCTCGCGGCTGCTGCTCATGCCGGCGTGCAGCGAGACCGAGAGACCGCTCGCCACCGCCGCGCGCAGCGCGTCGATCAGGTGCAGCTCGAAGCCGCCGGCGTGGCGTCCTGCGTGCGCGATTTCCAGCATCTCGATCGTGTCGTCGACCCCGAGCGTGGGATCGACCAGATGGATCGCGGGATCGACCGCGAGCGCGGGAATCGGCACATAGCCAACGTAGCTGGGCACGATCACGACCGGCGGCTTGACCAGCCGGATCGCCAAACCGAGCAGCTCGAGGCCGCGGCCGTCGTCGATCGCCGGATCGAGCAGCAGAACATCGGGCTGCTCCGCCGGCAGCGCGGCAAACGCCTGATCGCTGCGGGTGTAGCGGTTCACCGTCAGCGACGGATGGCCGTCGAGGGCGCGTGCGATCGGCGCGAACGGCGCGTCGCTCGCGACCGCGATCAGGACGCGCAGCACGTCGTCCTGAGGTTCAGCGACTTCATTCATCGGTGTTCGCCAGGTTGACGGACCGCCGCAGGAGCGGAAAGCGAGCTGCGGCGCAGGGGCCCGCAGACGAGCGTTGGGATTCGAGGCATGAGGTTGTCTTCATTCTAACGCAGATCGTTGTTGCCCAACGCATTGCGGCGACGCGCAGACGGCGCATTCGCGCGGTCGATCCGCACCCTAGGGCACCGGCGCGGATGCGGGCACGACCGCGATGGCGATCGGCCCGAGAAATGAGCCGCCGTCGTCTTCAGCAGCCGCAGGGCGCACGCGGGTGGTCGTCGAGGGCGTCAGACGGACGCTGCCGCCGTCGGGCGTGGGCCAGATCTGCGCCCGTCCGGGATCGGCCGCCAGCGCGCGCAGGGCCGTCCGCAGCTGGCCGTCGGTCCAAGGATCCAGATCGGCTGCGCGCGCCGCCGCGGCCGACGGCGTCACCGGCTGCGCGCCGGCCGCCTCGGCGCGCATGCCCTGCAGATCGAAGCCGTCGCCCGGCGCCAGCAGCCACAGATGCCCCGTGAACGGCGCGCCCGCCGCCGAGGTGCGCGCCACGATCACCACGCCGCTGCGCCCGACGACCCGCCACGGCGCGTCCGGATCGACGACCAGGGCGGTGTCTTCGTCGATGCCGACGCCGATCGACGCGTCGGACGACGCGGCGAGCGCCACGAGCAAACGGCCGAGGCGATCGCGCTCCAGGAAATGCTGATCGACCAGCACGCCCGGCCAGAAGCCCATGCCGTCGCGCACCCACACGCCCGGCGGGCCGTCACGGTCGACGACGCCGTGGCGCAGCGCCTCGACGTTGCCACCCGCGCCGATCATCGGATCGCTCATCATCGCCGCGCCGGCGCTCGTGCCCGCGACCGGCGCACCGGCCGCGTGGCGCGCGCGCAGCGCGGCGTCGACCTGGCTGCTGCGGCCGCGCGGCCGCCAGACGTCGACGATGCGCGACTGATCGCCGCCGGTGAAGAAGAACGCGCCGCAGTCGGCGAGGCGGGCCGCCCAGCGCGAGGCGTCGGCGCGGCGCGGACGATCGTGCCGCAGCAGCACGCCGCGCGACGCATCGCGGCTGCCGGCGTAGCGGCGGAAGTCGTCGACGTAGCTGCGCATCGAGCGCTTGGGCTGTCCGCTGGCGGTCGGCACGACGCAGACCGCGCCGTCGTCGAGGCGACGATCGAGAATCGCGCGATACACCGCCTCGTTGTCGGGTTCCAGCGCGCCGCCGATGATCACCAGCGGCGCGGCGACGTCGGCCTCGGCGGCCGCCGCGCCGCGCGCGGTCGGCAGCAGCAGCGCGAACGCCGCGAGCACCCACAGCGCCGCCCGCGTCGGCGGCAGGCGGCGACAGACCGCAGCAACAGGGGCGCGATGGACGGCGGTACCCCTTTGTTGCTTGCAGTCAAGGTGCATG
>JBCCOR010000067.1:0-12062 GCA_039025295.1 Acidobacteriota bacterium | reverse complement strand
GGGGGGCGGGCCCGGTTGGGGGGGGGCGGGCGGGGTGGGGGCGGGGGGGGGTGGGGCGCGCGGGGGGTTTGCCCCGCCGGGGCCGGCACGACGGCAGGGCGGCGCTTCAGGCGCGCGCGTCGTCCGCGGCGGCGCGCGTGATGCACATCACCGCCGGGCGCGGCGGCTCGCCGGCGTCGCCACTCGGAAAGTTGCTGCCCTGCGGCACCGTGCGCGTCTGCTCGAACGGCCGGCCGGCGCGGTCGTGGACGACGTGGGTCTGCGTCTCGTCGGCCGTGTCGGCGGTGCGCGTGCCGCCCTGCTCGCCGGGATGCTGCACCGCCACGATCAGGGTGCGGCCGTCGTCGGTGAAGGTCGGCCCGGTCAGCTCGCAGTCCATCGGCCCGAGCGCGAAGATGTGCGGCACGCCCGCGCGCGGGCCGCGGGTCGGCAGCATGAACATCGCGTTGTTGCCGAAGACGCCGGGGAAGTACTTGCCGCCCGGGGCGGTGCCGTCGACCTCGTCGCGCGCGGTCGGGAAGTTCTGCACCGAGGTCGAGATGTCGGTCACCATCCACAGATGGCCGTGCGGATCGAAGACCAGGTTGTCGGCGCAGGCGAAGCCGCCGCCCTGCTCGGCGGTTTCGCCCGAGCGCGCGAAGCGGCCCCAGGTGAAGGTCGTCGACGCCGGGTCGTCGTCGCGCTCGACGATTCGGTAGACCGCGCCGTACTGGCGCGAGTTGCGGTAGTCGGCGTCGGGAAAGATGCGCCGGTCGGGCGAGCCGTCGCCGCTCTCCGAGGCGTCGGTGAAGGCGATGAACACGCTGCCGTCCTCGGGATGCACCTCGAGATCCTCCGGCCGGGCGGTCGGGGTGCCGCCGCAGCAGTTGGCCATCACGCTGGCGTCGAGCAGCAGCAGCCCCTGGCGGCGCGCGCGGCGGTCGTTGTCGTCGTCGGCCATCTTGGTCACCGGCTCTTTGGGCGTGCGCGGCCCGTCGGGCCAGACCAAATCGCCGAGCTGGGCGCGGTCGAACGGCCGGCCGGCGAAGTGGCTGATGATCTCGGTCCACGTGTCGACTTCGAGCTGGGGCTCGTCGCGGTCGGTGTCGCCGACGCCGACGGTGCCGCCGACCCAGCGCGCCGGCACGTGGATGTGGTGCGACGGGCAGTGCTCGGGCTCGGGGCGGCGCAGCGGCGTTTCGGGCGTGAGCGGTACCCAGGTGCCGGTGTGGTCGGGCGCGAAGCGGGCGGCGTAGAGCGTGCCGCGGGTCAGCAGCTGGCTGTTCTTCGGATCGGCGGGATCGCGCACGACCTCGGCGCTGACGAATTTCCACACGTGGCCGCCGCGGCGGTCCTCGCCCATGTAGGCGGTGAGATGCTTGCCCGCCTCGCAGCGCAGGGTGACGTTTTCGTGGCGGAAGCGACCGAGGCCGGTGTGCTTCTGCATCGCGCCGGTGGCGGGATCGACCTCGCACACCCAGCCGTAGTGGCGGCCGTCGAGCGGCGCGTCGAGGCCGTTGCCCAGGCCGTTGAACTGGACCGGCGTCGGATCGTCGTCCTCGAGGAAGCCGTTGACGCGCTCCTGGCGGCCACCGAAGAGGCGCTTCTGCATCGGCAGCATCTGGCCGTCGGGCGTGACCCGCTCGGGCACGGTGTGGTGGATGTTCTCCTCGCAGGTGAGGAAGGTGCCCCACGGCGTGGTCGCGCCCGAGCAGTTGGCGAAGGTGCCGAGCGGCGCAGCGTCGAGCAGCGGCGCGGTCGGGCCGGTGAAGCGGAAGTCGGCCCCGGCGACGCGTCCGGTCTGGCCGTGGCTCCAGATGCGCTTGTGATCGCGCGCGTCGTCGACCACGTGGAAGCGGCCGTCTTCGGTGCGCCGCACGCGCAGCACGCTGACGCCCATCTCGCGCAGGCCGCGGTCGCAGATCTCATGGATCGCCTTGCGCACGTTCGCCGGCAGGGCGTCGCGGGCCGCGCCCGGGGTGACGTCGACGCGGTTGCCGCGGTGGTTGCTCTCGGCGCCGCCGCCGCGCCAGCCGTCGATGGTGACGCGGCCGTACTTGTAGCGCAGCGGCTCGTCGGGGTCGACGGTGACGGTCATCGCGGGCGGCACGGTCTCGCCCGCGGGGCCGCGGCCGGCGCGGTAGGCCGCGTACCACGGGCGGGTCGAGACGTATTCGTGGTTGACGAAGAGCCAGAAATCGCCGCTGCCGTCGTTCACCGGCGTCAGGCCGGTGTAGTCGCAGTTGTAGCCGAAGCGGACGCGATGGCCGTCGGCGCCGTAGTGCGCGCCCCATTCGGCGACGACGTCGTGGCGCCAGCCGTCGGGCAGCACGAGGGCGTCCTGCACCGCGTAGCGCGCCAGGCGGGTGGCGTCTTCGGCGAGCGGCCAGTCGGCGCCCGGCAGCGGCACCGGGTAGTCGATCGGCGTCCAGCGGGCCAGGCCGTCGCGCGTGGTCCAGGCGCCGTCGAGCGCCGCGCGGTCGGCATCGGACGACGCCGCCGTCGTCGCCAGCGGGAAGAGCGCCTCGGGCTGGGCGAGGCCGAGCGCGGCGGCGCCGGCGCCGACGTATTTCAGGAAGGTGCGTCGGTCGGTCGCAGCGGTCGGCGAAGATTCCGGACGGGGATCGGTCATGGCGAACGGCTCCTCGAGAGTCGGACGGTTGAGCGATTCAAATTCGGAGGATGGAGGGATCGATGAAGGCGGGGAGGTGCGGCGCGCGCGGTAGGATCGTCCGCGCGATTCCGCACCTGCACGACCCGCACGATGCTAACGACCTGGATGGCCGCCGTCCAGGCGCAGACCGACCGCATCGCGCGGATCGCCGATGCCCCCGGACGTCTCAGGAGACACGACGCATGGATCTCACGATCGAACAGATCATCGCCGCGCAGGATCTCGAGCTCGGCACCAGCGACTGGCTGGCCATCGATCAGGCGCGCATCGACGCGTTTGCCGATGCCACCGGCGACCACCAGTGGATTCACGTCGATCCGGTGCGCGCGGCGGAGGCCCCGGGCGGCCGGACGATCGCCCACGGCTACTTGGTGCTGTCATTGATCCCGCAGTGGGTATTCGACCTCGTCACGCTGCCGGATGCCGGCATGGTGATCAACTACGGCCTCGACCGCATGCGCTGCGTGGCGCCCGTGCCGTGCGGCGCCGCCGTGCGCCTGCGGGCGACGCTGATCGGCGGTCAGCCGCGCGGCGGCGGCGTGCTGATGCGCCTGCGCGCCGAAGTCGAGGTGCGCGACGGCGACGAGGCGGCGCGCCCGCGCCGTGCGCTGGTGACCGAGCTGCTCTTTCTCGTCCAGCCGGCGTCCTGACGCGAACCATTCAGCATGACAGCAGCGTCGCCGATGTGCGGGCGAGGACCGCCGCGGTCGTCGGCTGCCGCGACGGCGCTGATAGACTCACGACCGGCCGGATGCTGCTGCGCGCATCGCGTCGGGCTGATCGTCCGCGTCCGACGTCGCCTCCTGGCCCGCCCGCTGCTGCTCCGGCCACCGCGGGTGCGCCCCACGGACGCGCGCCCATCCACCGCTGATCGCATGCAGGTATGACCCGGTTCCCCAACGCTGATCTGCCGACGTCCCACCGCTACGCCACGGCCGTGCCGCTGAGCGCGGGGGCGACGTCGGAGGTCTACAAGGCGTACGATCCGGTTCTCGAGCGCCACGTCGCGCTGAAGTTCCTGCGCCGCGACGATCCCCATCTGCTCGATCGCATGCTGCGCGAAGCGCGTGCGCAGGCCCGGCTCAAGCACGAGAACATCTGTCAGGTCTACGAGGTCGGTGAGCTCGACGGCCGGCCGTACATCGCCATGCAGCTGGTCGACGGCAGCGAGCTCGGCGTGGCGGCACGGACGATGGACATGCGCCAGAAGGTCGAGGTGATGCGCTGCGTCGCCGAGGCGCTGCACTCGGCGCACGAGGCCGGCCTGGTGCATCGCGATTTGAAGCCGGCCAACATCATGGTGCAGCGCTTCGACGACGGCCGTCTCAAGCCGATGGTGGTCGACTTCGGCCTGGTGTGGGCCGAGGAGTCGGAGGCGATGACCCACGCCGGCCAGGTGCTCGGCACGCCGCCCTACCTGGCGCCGGAGCAGGTCGAGGGGCGGCGCGAGGCGATGGACCGGCGCACCGACGTCTACGGCCTGGGCGCGACCCTCTACGACCTGATCGCCGGCCGTCCGCCGTTCGCCGACGAGAGCAGCGTCGAGCTGCTGGTCAAGACCGTGCACGAGGAGCCGCCGTCGCCGCGCACGTTCAATCCCGCGATCCCGATCGATCTCGAGACGATCGTTCTCAAATGTCTCGAGAAAGATCCCGCGCGTCGCTACGATTCCGCGCGGGCGCTGGCCGACGATCTGCAGCGCTTCCTCGACGGCGAGCCGATCGAGGCGCGACCGGTGAGCGTGATCTACCGCCTGCGCAAGACGCTGATCAAGCATCGCGCGCTGGTCATCGTCTGCACGCTGGCGCTGGTGGTCATGCTGTCGCTGATCGCGACCCTGCACTGGCGCGCCAGCAAGCGCCTGTTCTACGAGCAGGACTACGGCCAGATGGGCAAGGATTTCGACTGGACGATCCGCGCCGAGTACATGAGCTCGCTGCACGACATCCGCGAGGCGAAGAATTCGGTGCGCCAGCGCGTGCGCCAGATCGAGGCCCAGCTCGACACGCTCGGCAGCCTGGGGCGCGGTCCGGCGCACTACGCGATCGGCCGCGGCTATCTGGCGCTGCTCGAGGACGAACCTGCGCTCGAGCATCTGCAGCAGGCGTGGGAGTGGGACTACCGCACGCCCGACGTGGCGTTCTCGCTCGGTCTGGTGCTCGGCCGGCGCTACAGCGAAGGGCTCGACCGCGCGCGTCGGGTGGCTGATCCCGAGCTTCGTGCGGCCAGCGTGGCGCGGCACATCGCGCAGTACCGCCAGCCGGTGCTCGACTATCTGCGCCAGGGGCGCGAGGCGGAGGCGGCGGCGCCGGAGTACGTCGAGGCGCTCTTGGCGATGTACGAGGGCGAATACGACCAGGCGCTGACCAAGGTCAAGCAGGCGCTCGCCGATCTGCCCTGGCTCTACGAGGGCGACATCCTCGAGGGCGACATCCACATGCGGCGCGGCAACGCGGCACGCGCGCGCGGCGCGATCGAGGACGCCTGGGCGGCCTATCGATACGCCGACGCTGCCTACCGCAAGGCGACGCTGTCGGCGGCGTCGGATCCGCGCGCCCATCTGGGCCTGTGCGAGGTCGGCGGCGCGGTGATGGAGATGTCGATCCTGCTCGATCAGGCCGAGGCGGTGGCCAGCCATCGCGACGCCGCGATCGAGTCGTGCCGCAATGCGCAGACCATCGATCCCGAGCTGGTCACGCCGGTGATCCACGAGGCGACCCTGCTGCTGCGCTGGGCGCGCTTCCAATTCAAGCGCGCCGCGCCCGAGGTGCTGGTGGCGCTGGCGGACGCCGAGCAGCGCGCCCGTGCCGCGGTCGAGCAGGCATCCGACGATCCGTTCGCTCAGTGGACCCTCGGCGACGTCTACCGACTGCGCGGCGAGCACGTCGCACGGGCCCGCGACGGCGAGGATCCGACGCCGTTCTACCGCCAGGCGATCGCGCGCTACGAGGACGCGCTGCAGCAGGAGGCCAACCATCCCCTGGTGCTCAAGCGCATGGGCGACGTCTACCAGCAGCAGGCGCTCTACGAGATCTTCCGCGGACTCGACTCGCGCACGGCGCTGGCGCAGTCGGTGCGGTATCTCGAGCAGGTGGTCGCGCTCACGCCCGACGTGGCGTCGGCCCATCAGAGCCTGAACAAGGCGCTGGTGACGCAGGCGTTCCACGCCCAGCGGCGCGGCGAGGATTTTGCCCCCGACGCGCGCAAGGCGGTCGAGCACGGGCGGCGCGCGCTCGAGCTCAGTCCCGACGATCCTGCGCTGCTCGCCGATCTCGCCGCCGCGCTCGGCCTGAGCGCCGAATACCTCTTCTATCGGGAAGAAGCCTACGAGCCGCTGATCGTCGAGGCCCATCGCTACATCGTGCAGGCGCTCGAGCTGCAGCCCAGCGTGTCGCTGTTCTGGGGCTACCTCTTCGATCTGCTCCTGCTGCAGGGGCGCTGCGAGGTGCTGAGCGGCGAGGACCCGGCCGACGCGCTCGACATGGCGTCCGTCCACATCGAGGCGTTCGGTACGCACTTCGGTCTGCCCCTGGCGCAGGCGAGCGCGCGCCGCTGGCTCGACTTCGAGCTGGTGCGGCTGCTCGGCCGCGCCGCCGGACACGATCTCGCCGTCGATCTCGATCGGGTCGACGCGGTCTACGCGACCATGGCGCTGACGCCCAACGCCGATCTGTCGAACATCAACATCGCGCTGCGCTACCACGCCACGCGCGCGCTGCTCGCCCGGCGTGGCCTCGGCGCCGGACGCGCGGCGGCGGACGCCTCGGTGCGCGACGGCCTGGCGCTGGCCAATCAGGCGCTCGAGTCGCGCGCCGACACGACGTGGGTGCGCCTCTACCGCGGCACGCTGCACGCGCTGGCGGCGCGCATGGCCACCGACCGCGCGGCCGCCCGCACGCTGCAGGCGACCGCGGAGTCCGACTGGCTCGAAGCCCAGCGCGCCAACCGCTGGGTGACGCGCGAGATCGAGATGTGGCAGCAGCTGATCGACGACCGCAGCACGGTCACGCGCGTCGGCCGCTGAGTCGGCGACTGATTCAGCCGGCGACTGATTCAGCCGGCGACTACTTCTTCGGTTTCAGCTGCGCCATCATGCCCTTGACCTGCGCGCGCGGCAGGCTGGTGAAGGAGCTGAACTCCTGGCCGTGCTTCAGCCACTCGCCGCCGTCGATCGTCACGCACTCGCCGTTGATGTAGGTCGCCATCGGCGACAGCAGATAGGCGGCGAGATCGGCGAGCTCGGGCGGCTCGCCGAAACGCTGCAGCGGATGGTTCTTGCGCGCATCCTCGACCATCGCTTCCGGCATCAGGCGCGAGAACGCGCCCTCGGTCGGGAACGGACCCGGCGCGATCGCGTTGGCGCGGATGCCGTAGGTCGCCCACTCGATGGCCAGTGAGCGGGTCATCGCCAGAACACCCGCCTTGGCGCAGGCGCTGGGCAGCACGAAGGCCGAGCCCATCCAGGCGTAGGTGGTGACGATCGACAGCAGCTGGCCCGGCGTGCCGCGCTCGATCCAGCGCTGGCCGACGATCTGGCTGGCGTGGAAGGTGCCGTGCAGCACGATCCGCACGACGGCGTCGAAGGCGTTGGCCGACAGGTCTTCGGACGCCGCCAGGAAGTTGCCGGCGGCGTTGTTGACCAGCGCGGTGAGCGGCGGCAGCTCGGCTTCGATCGCGTCGACCGCGGCGCGCAGCGAGTCGGGATCGCGCACGTCGGCGCTGGCCCAGGCGGCGCGGCCGCCGGCGTCGCGGATCGCGGCGACGGTTTCTTCGAGCGGCGCGGTGCGTCGGCCGACGACGCCGACCGCGGCGCCGAGGGCGCCACAGCGCTCGGCCATCGCGCGGCCCAGGCCGGTGCCGCCGCCGGTGATCAAAATGCTCGCATCACGCAGCAAATCATCGCGAAACATGGGAACTCCATCAGGTTGAGAAGGTGGGGAAGGGGCGAAGGAGAGGTCGGACGTCGGGCGTCGAGCCGCTAGGATAGCGGATCGCTATGAACGTACTCGGGGTGTCATCCCATTACCACGAATCGGCGTGCTGCCTGCTGCAGGGCGGCCGGCTGACGGCGGCGGTGCAGGAGGAGCGGCTGAGCCGCGTGAAGCACGATCCGCGCCTGCCGACCAGCGCGATGCGCGCGTGCCTGGCGCGCGCCGCCGACGCGGACGGCGCGCCTTTCGATCTGCTCGACGTCGACCTGATCGCCTACTACGAGCGCCCGACCGCGACCCTGGCGCGCCAGCTCGCCGCCGGCGTGCCGCGCGAGGCGCAGCAGGATCGACCGTGGCTCGATCCGCATCGCGTCGCGCGCGAGATCCGCACGCTCTGGGGCTGGGACGGACCGATTTACTTCGCCGACCACCACCGCGCGCACGCGGTCAGCGCCTACGCCTTCTCCGGCATGGACGCCGCGGCGATCTTCACCGTCGACGGCGTCGGCGAGGGCACGACCACGACCTACGGCCGCGCCGCGGGCCGCCGCGTCGAGGTGCTCGACGCCGTGCCGTTCCCACACTCGCTCGGCCTGCTTTACGCCACCCTCACCAGCTATCTCGGCTTCCGCGTCAACAGCGGGGAATACAAGGTCATGGGCCTGGCGCCCTACGGTCGGCCGCGCCACGTCGACGCGATCTGTCAGCTGATCGCGATGGGGCCCGACGGCCAGTTTCTGCTGCAGCGGCGCTACGTCGACTTCGTGCGCGGTGCGCGCATGTACAGCGACGCGCTCTGCGATCTCTTCGGCGGGCCGCCGCGCGCTTCAGGCGCGCCGATCGAGCCGCGCCATCGCGACATCGCGCGCAGCCTGCAGCTGGTGCTCGAGGAAATCCTGCTCGAGAAATTGGCGTGGCTGCGCGCGCGGGTCGATCTGCCCGATCTGTGCATGGCCGGCGGCGTGGCGCTCAACGCGGTCGCCAACGGCCGCATCCTGCGCGAGGGCCCGTTCGCGCGCGTGTTCGTGCCGCCCGCGCCCGGCGACGCCGGCGCCTGCCTCGGCGCGGCGGTGCTCGGCTGGTGGGCGGCTGATGGGGTCGGTGGCGACGGGGTCGGTGGCGACGGGGTCGGTGGCGACCGGGTCGGCGACGAGGCGGCACGGGATGCGGACGATGCCGAACGGGATGGCGACGACGCGTCCGCGCGCGCGTCGTGCCGGCCGGCCGGCGTGACGCCGTCGCCGATGGTCGATGCGCGCCTCGGACCGCGCTACGACACGGCGACCTGCGTCGCCGTGCTCGACGCCCTCGGCCTGCCGTGGACCGACCACCGCGGCGACGAAGACGCGCTCCTCGAGCGCACGGTCGATCATCTGGTCGCCGGCGGCGTGGTCGGCTGGTTCCACGGCGCGATGGAATTCGGGCCGCGGGCGCTCGGCGCGCGCAGCCTGCTCGCCGATCCGCGCGATCCGGCGATGCGCGCGCGCCTCAACGAGCGGGTCAAGCGGCGCGAGATGTTCCGCCCGTTCGCGCCCAGCGTCCATCTCGCGCACGCGCGCGAACATTTCGATCTCGACCGGCCGGCGCCGTTCATGCTCTCGACCTGCGCCGTGACCTCGACGCTCGAGCTGCCGGCGATCACCCACGTCGACGGCTCGGCGCGCCCGCAGACCGTCGATCCCGCGGTCCAGCCGCGCTACGCGCGCCTGATCGAGCGATTCCACGCCCGCACCGGCTGTCCGATCGTGCTCAACACGTCGTTCAACGTCGCCGACGAGCCGATCGTCTGCAGCCCGGTCGACGCGCTGCTCTGCTTCCTGCGCGCCGGACTCGATGCCCTGGTGCTCGAAGACGCGCTGGTCGAGCGACGCGACGTGCCCGCCGCGCTGCCGGCGCTGGTCGAGGCGTGGATGCAGCGCGATGCCGACGCCGCGTCGGCGTCCGGCATCATCGGCCATCTCTACACCTTCGTCTGAGCGCATCGTGACCGACGCATCGCACGACGACCGGCCGCCGCCGATCCTGCCGCCCGGCGTCAACGACGCGCGCGGCCGCGATCCGCGCGCGCCGCTGGCCGACGAGCTGGCGGCGCTGCTCGCCACCCGCGACGGTCAGCGCACTGCGCGGCTGCTGCAGCTGCTCGGCACGCTCGCCGATCCGGCTGCGCCCGGCGCGTCGATGCCCGGCGCGTCGATGCCCGGCGCGTCGATGCCCGGCGCGGCGGCGCCCGATGCGTCGCCGCGCCCGATCCGCATCTGGCAACCCGATGGACCAGGGCGATGGCGCCGGCCGCCGGTCGGGCCGTTCGGCGATCACTACGCCGCCGCGCGCACGCTGCGCGCCCAGCCCGGCGCGCGGCGGGTCGCGTTCTTCGGCGAGTCAGCGGCCGCGGGCTATCTCTATGCGCCCCATCTGACGCCCGCGCGCGTCCTCGGCGAGGCGCTGACCCTCGGCGACGACGGCGCACGCGCGTGGCAGGTGATCGATCTCGCGCGCACCAACGAGCGCCTCGGCAGCCTGCTGAGCGCGGTCGACGAGGCGCGCGCGCTCGCGCCCGACGTGCTCGTCGTCTGGACCGGCAACAACGTGGCGCTGCTCGAAGCGCGCGCGGTCAGTCCCTACGCCGCGCGCGAGCGCGATCGTCAGGCCTATGGCCTGGCGCTGCGGCGCGGCGGTCTCCACGGCGTGCGCCAGCGCGCGCAGCGCCATCTCGCCGCGCGCCTCGACGACTTCCTCGATCGACTGATGGCGCTGGCCGACGGTCGTCCGGTGGTGCTCGCGGTGCCGGCGGTCAACGGCCTCGACTGGCCGGCGGTCCAGCCGGCGCCGTCGCTGCCGTCGCCGCTGCGCGCGCGCTGGTGTGCGCTGCAGGCCCGGGTGCGCGCCCTGTGGCGCCCAGCCGATTCGATCGACGGCGAAGCGCCGCGCGCCGCCGCCGTGTTCGACGCCGACGCCTTCGCCGAGGCCCTCGACGCGTGGACGGCGCTCGACGCGCGCGCTGACGGCGCCGCGGGCCGCGCGCTGTCGCCCGAGCCGATGTGGTGGCGTGCGCGCCTCGCCGCGCGCCGCGGCGCGATGACGGCGGCCGTGGAGGCAGCCGATCGCGCGGTTGCGCACGACGATCTCACCGCGGCCACCTTTCTGCCCGCGCCGCGCTCAACGCCGCAGGTGCAGGGGCATCTGCGGCGAGGCGGGCATGCGCGCGGCTTCCACGTGGTCGATCTGCCGGCCGTCTTCGCCGCCGCCACGGATGGCCGTCCGCCGGATCGCGCGCTCTTTCTCGACTACTGCCATCTCACCCGCCGCGGCATGCGCCTGGCGATGGCCGCGGTCGCCGCGGCCGTGCGCCGCATCGGTCGAGCGGACGCATCCGCGCCGGATCCCGCTGCGCCGGACGGGGCGCCGCGGGACGTAGGTCAGCTGCCGCCGGCCTGGGTGCTGCCCGACGCGGTCGCCACCGCGCGCATCGGCGCCGCCGTCCACACGGCGCATCGCGGGCCCGAGCCCACGGTCGTGCGATCGCTGCTGCGCCACTGGTGTCGTCGCGCGCTCGATGCCGCGCCGTCGGCGCGGGCGACCCTGGTCGATCTGCGCGCCGCGCGCGTTGGCACCTCGTCCGCGCCGGCCGTGCTCACCGCGGCCCAGCGCCGCGATCGTCATCGCGTCGCGCCGCTTCTGCTGCAGCACGGCTGGCGCTGGGACGGCGACCCGTTCGGCGGCGGTGCGTTCGATCTCGACGTGCTCGCCGCTGCCGCGGCCGCCGGCGCGCCCGGCGGCACGGCCGCGCTGGTCGACGCGCTGCTGCGCCATCACGGCCTGGCGCCGCGCGCGCCCGATCGATCGACGCGCGATCTGCTTCGTACCCCCTTTCGACAGCACCCGCTGGCGGTGCCGCTGGTCGACGCGCTGCACGCCGATCGCCAGCAGCCGCGCCGCGCCGTCGTGCCCAGCATGACGGCCGCGTTCACCGCGCTGTTGCCCCTGGCGGCGCCGGCGCGAATCCGCCTGACGTGGATCGCGCGGGCTGCGGTCGATCAGGCCGCATCAACGCTCTCGGTGCGCCTGCGGCCGTGGCAGGGCATCGACGCCCGTCATGCCGATGATGCACCGGTGGATGGCGGCAGCGACATCGTCGTCGGCACGTGGCCGCTGCGTCGCGGCTGGACGCGTACGACGCAGCGGCTCCCCGACGACGGCGCCGCGCAGCCATCGCTCGCCGCCGGGCTCTATCGGGTCGAACTCCGCTGCTGCTGCTGCGCTGCTGCGGCGGCTGCTGCGGCGCCGCCGGATGCGGTCGTTCCGCGACCGCTGGCCGCGTCCATCGCGACGTTCGAAGCCGGCGTCGCCGGATGGCCGCATGCGCCCTGGTTCGAACTCGCCGCGCTGCGCGTCGGCATCGGTTGACGCTGCATCCACCCGTCGTCTGTCTGTCATGCACCTAACGTGGGGTTACCGTCCAATGGACTTTATGTGATGAG
>JBCCOR010000066.1:0-12154 GCA_039025295.1 Acidobacteriota bacterium | reverse complement strand
CCTGCTCGGCGTCGCCGCGCTCGCACTCAGCGGCTGCGCCGAGCGCGCGTCCTCGCGCGAGGCCGACGACGACCGCTCGCCGGTCGCGCTGCTCGCCGGCGAGGACGACATCGACGGCTACGCCCGCGCCGACGCGCCGCGGCCGTTCGTCTATCCCGACGACCATGGTCCGCATCCCGACTACAAGATCGAGTGGTGGTACCTCACCGGCCATCTCGACGCCGACGACGGCCATCGCTACGGCTATCAGTTCACGATCTTCCGCAGCGCGCTGACGCCGCCGACGGAAACGTCCGACAAGACCGCAGCGCACGACGAGACGACGGCGACCGACGAAGCGACGCCGGACGGCTCGGCCTGGACCACCAACCAGATCTACCTCGCGCACGTCGCGCTCACCGATCTCGACGGCACCGGCCGGCATCACGCGTTCGAGCGCCTCGGCCGCGGCGCGGTCGGCGTCGCCGGCGCCACGGCTGCGCCGTTTCGCGTCTGGCTCGACGACTGGACGCTCGAGAGCGCCAACGCCGATCCGGCGCGCGATCGTTCGACGCCCGACGGCGTCTTTCCGGTGCGCCTGCGCGCCGCGATCGGCGCGGCCGATCTCGATCTGCGCACCGGCGAGGACGATCTCGCGCCGTTCACCCTCGATCTCGTCCTCGACGCCGGCAAGCCGGCCGTGCTGCAGGGCGATCGCGGCCTGAGCCGCAAAGGCCCGACGCCCGGCAACGCGTCGTACTACCTCAGCTTCACCCGCATGCCGACGCGCGGCACGGTGACGATCGCGGGCGAAACGCGCAGCGTCGTCGGCGATTCCTGGCTCGATCGCGAATGGTCGACCAGCGTGCTCGAGACCCACACCGTCGGCTGGGATTGGTTCGCGCTCCAGCTCGACGACGGCCGCGAGATCATGGTCTATCAGCTGCGCCGCGACGACGGCGTCGTCGATCCGTGGAGCGGCGGCGTGCTGACCGTGGTCGAAGCCGACGGTTCGAAGCGGGTCCACGAAACCCAGGCCGATGGCACGGCATCGTTTCTATTGGAAGAAACCGGCGCGCGCTGGACCAGCCCGACGAGCGACATCACCTACCCGGCGGGCTGGCGCCTGCGCGTCGACGACGAAGCGCTCGATCTCACGCTGACGCCGAAGCTCGCCGATCAGGAGCTGAACGTCACCTACCGCTACTGGGAAGGTGCGCTCGACGTCGCCGGCATCGCCGACGGGCAGCCGATCGGCGGCCGCGCCTACGCCGAGCTGGTCGGCTACCGCAGCGGCGACGACTGAGCGTCCATCGGACGGCGTCGTTCAGGAAGCCGCTTCGTCGCGCGTCTGCGGGAGATCCTCGCGCCGCCACTCGGCGGTCTCCATCGCGCGCTCGGCGTCGACGCCGTGCCAGCGCACGCGATCCGGCCGCCAGCCGATGAGATAGGTCACCGGCAGGGGCGCCTTGGGCAGGGTGATCGTGCCGACCTCCCAGGCGTAGTCGGGCGCGTCGATCTCGCGCGTCATGGCCTCGAGTTCGGCGCAGGTGTACGAGCGCAGGGTCGACACCAGCGTGTCGAACACCAGCATCACCGGCATGACCGGAATCAGCAGGGTGAAGAGCAGATACGACCAGCGAAACGGACGTACCAAGATCAGGAAGATGATCGGCGCGAAAAAGACGCCGAAGAGCGACACCACCACCGCCTTCCACGAGCGCTCGGTCACCTCGATGATCGCGACGGCGTCGGTGCGCGCGGCGGCGAGCTCGAGAATCCGGCGCGCCTCTGGCGGAGGGAAATGATGGAAGAGATTGAACAGCGTCCAGACCCGCGGGGCGTCTTCCGGCGGATCCAGCACCGACACCGGCTCGGGATGGTAGCGCAGGCGCAGGTCGTCATGGGTGCGCAGGGCGGCCTCGGTGATCGCGTCCTCCGGCATCAGATCGCTGAGCACGAATTCCGGCTTCGGCGACCGGTTCCAGTCGGCCGCCTGCAGCAGGCTGTGGATCGGCACGCCGCTGCCCGAACCGAAGTCCATGACCGCCTCGGCCTCCGTGCGCTTGATCAGGCGCACGAGCGGCGGGACGACGTGGGTGTAGACCTCGAACAGCCCTTCGACGGCGATCATGCCGTGATGAAAGAGCACGCGAAAGAAGCGCGGACACCAGCGCTGCTCGTGGAATTCAAATAGATTGAAACGCTTCACGTCCGCGGCCCTCCCTGCATCGTCCCGTGATGATGGCTGCTGTGCGCGAGGAGTGTACACAGGCCATCGCATTCGCCGCGTCGCAATCGTCTCGCCTCGAATCGAGAGAGGCCGACGGCGACGCTATAATGCCCGCGCACGCGGTGCCCAGCATGCCCGCATACGCGACATCCCCGCCCTAACGCGCGCGGCGCGCCAGTCCTGACCGCCGCGCAGGCTCTCTCCGCAACCCATCGAGCCGCCATCCATCCAAGGAACCCATCACGATGTCCGATTCGTCCACCGCGACGCCCAGCGATTCGTCCGCCAGCCATCACCAGGTGCTGATCGTCGGCTCCGGCCCCGCCGGCCTGACCGCGGCGCTCTACGCCGCGCGCGCCAACCTCGCGCCGATGGTGCTCGAAGGCATGCAGCCGGGCGGCCAGCTGACGATCACCACCGACGTCGAGAACTTCCCCGGCTTCCCCGAGGGCATTCTCGGCCCCGAGCTGGTCGACAAGATGCGCGACCAGGCCCAGCGCTTCGGCGCCAGCGTGCGCTTCGAGGCAGCCTCGACGATCGATCTGCAGCAGCGTCCGTTCTCGGTCACCACCGACGAAGGCCGCTACACCGCCGACACGCTGATCCTCTCGACCGGCGCCAAGGCCAAGCTGCTCGATCTCGACTCCGAGACCCACCTGATGGGCTACGGCGTGTCGGCCTGCGCCACCTGCGATGGCTTCTTCTTCAAGGACAAGCACGTGGTCATCGTCGGCGGCGGCGACTCGGCGATGGAAGAGGCGATCTACCTCACCCGCTTCTGCCGCAAGGTGACGGTCGTCCACCGCCGCGACACGCTGCGCGCCTCGAAGATCATGCAGGATCGCGCGCTGGCCAACGAAAAGATCGACTGGCAGTGGAACCAGCAGGTGCTCGAGGTGCTCGGCACGCGCGAGAACGGCGTGCACGCGATCAAGCTCGAGAACACACAGACCGGCGAGATCACCGAATTCGCATGCGAGGGCATGTTCGTCGCCATCGGCCACGAGCCCAACAGCCAGCTCTTCCGCAGCCAGATCAACACCAACGACGTCGGCTACGTCGTGGTCGAGGAGCCGACGACGCGCACCAACGTCGACGGCGTCTTCGCCTGCGGCGACCTGATCGATTCGAGCTATCGCCAGGCGATCACCGCCGCCGGCACCGGCTGCCGCGCCGCGATGGACGCCGAGCGCTGGCTGGAAGCCCACGAAGACTGATCGGGATCGATCGCGCCGGCACATCCGAAGGTCGGCGCCGATCGAAAAATTCGATGAGCCTCACCAGGCTCGTCGCCCGTCGTCCGCATCGCGATTCCCACTTCCCTCACGCCGCCATCCAAGGATGACCATCATCGCCACCCAAGCCCCTGCATCGACCGCTTCCCGTCCCACCACGCTCGGCGCGCTGCGCGCGAGCGGCTATCAATCCCGCTCGGTCCGCGCCGAGCTGCGCGCCAACTTGCGCGCCGCGCTGCGCGACGGTCGACCGCTCTTCCCGGGCGTGCTCGGCTACGAGCGCACGGTCATTCCCAACCTGGTCAACGCCGTCCTCGCCGGACACGACATCCTGCTGCTCGGCCTGCGCGGCCAGGCCAAGACGCGACTGCTGCGCGGCCTGACGTCGTTCCTCGATCCCGAGATCCCGATCCTCGCCGGCAGCGACATCAACGACGATCCCTTCGCGCCGGTGTCGGTGCCGGGCCAGACCTTGATCGCCGAGGCCGGCGACGACGCGCCGATCGAGTGGCTGCCGCGCGCGGCGCGCTACAACGAGAAGCTCGCCACGCCCGACGTCTCGATCGCCGATCTGCTCGGCGACGTCGACCCGATCAAGGCCGCGACCCGCCGACTGACCTACGCCGATCCCGAGGTCATCCACTTCGGCATCGTGCCGCGCACCAACCGCGGCATCTTCGCGATCAACGAGCTGCCCGATCTCGCGCCGCGCATCCAGGTCGGCCTGCTCAACATCCTCGAGGAGCGCGATCTGCAGATCCGCGGCTTCCCGATCCGCATGCCGCTCGACATCCTGCTGGTGTTCTCGGCCAATCCCGAGGACTACACCAACCGCGGCTCGATCATCACGCCGCTCAAGGACCGCATCGCCTCGCAGATCCTCACGCACTACCCACCCGACGTCGGGATCGCGGCCGAGATCACCCAGCAGGAAGCCTGGACAATGCGCAACGGCGACGACAACGCGGGCGACGCGCGCGTGCCGGTCGCCGTCTCCGAGCGCTTCCGCCTGCTGATCGAGGAGGTCGCCTTCGCCGCGCGCGACAGCGAGCTGGTCGATCAGAGCAGCGGCGTCAGCGCGCGCATGTCGATCGCGGCGCTCGAGCTGCTGGTGTCGAATCTCGAACGCCGCGGCCTGCGCACCGGCGACGCGCCGGTGACGCCGCGCGTCTGCGATCTGCATCTGCTGCTGCCGGCGATCACCGGCAAGGTCGAGATGGTCTACGAGGGCGAACAGCAGGGCGCCGAGGTGGTCGCCAAGAAGCTGCTCGGCCAGGCGGTCAAGCGGGTTTTCGAACAGCTGTTCCCCGCCGTCGACCGCGCGCTCGGCAGCGGCGGCGAAGACGACAACGGCCCCTACGCCGACATCGTGCGCTGGTTCGTCGCCGGCAACACCGTCTCGCTCGACGACGAGATGCCGTTCGCCGACTACCGTGCCGCGCTCGAGCAGGTGCCGGGCCTGTGGGATCTGGTGGCGCCGCACGGCGACGACGACGGCGAGCGGGCGATGCTCGCCGAGCTGCTGCTCGACGGCCTGAACCAGCATCTCAAGCTCGCGCGCGAGGACCTGGACAGCCAGGTCAGCTACAAGGAGATGGTGCGCTTCCAGCTGCTCCGCCCCAACCGTCGTCGCCGCGGCCGCGACGACGACGACGACAGCGGCATCAACTGACGGCGGTCGGCGGATGCGACATCGCTACTTCCATCTCGATCCCGCGCTCCTGCGCGAGCTGCTCATGGCCATGGACCTGCAGCGGCTGTTCAACCAGCTCGTCTTGGCCAGCGGCGGCGACGTCGACCAGGCCATGGACTGGATGCGCCAGCTGCAGGCGCAGGGCTATCTGCCCGAGGATCTCGATCTCGACGAATTCTTCGACAGCCTCGAACAGCAGCAGATGATCGGCCGCGACGGCGACGGCAACGCCGGGCTGACCGCGGTCGGTGAGCGCCGCATTCGGCGCACTGCTTTCGAGGACATCTTCCGGGATCTGCGCCGCGGCGCGCCCGGTTTCCACGCCAGCGCGAGCAGCGGCGGCGGCGTCGAGAAACAGCCCGAGACCCGGCCGTACGCCTTCGGCGACGAGCTGCAGCACATCGATCCGCTGCGCTCGTTCCACAACGCCCTGACCCGCACCCGCGGCGAGCTGACGCTCGCTGAAGAGGATCTCGAGGTCCACGAAACCGAGTACCTGACCGCCTGCGCAACCGTGGTCGCGATCGACATCAGCCACTCGATGGTGCTCTACGGCGAGGACCGCATCACGCCCGCGCGCAAGGTCGCGCTGGCGCTGACCGAGCTGATCAAGACCAAATACCCCAAGGACTACCTCGGCGTGATCGTCTTCGGCGACACCGCCAACGAGGTGCCCCTGACCGAGCTGCCCTACGTCGACGCCGGGCCGTACCACACCAACACGCGCGACGCGCTGCAGCTCTCGCGGCGCATGCTCAGCCGGCAGAAGCAGCCCAACAAGCAGATCTTCCTGATCACCGACGGCAAACCCTCGGCGCTGACCGAGGGCGGGCAGATCTACAAGAACCCGTTCGGGCTCGACATGAAGATCGTCAACCGCACGCTCGAAGAGGCCGATCAGTGCCGCCGGCAGCGGGTGGTGATCACGACCTTCATGATCGCCACCGATCCGACGCTGACCAACTTCGTCGAGCGTCTGACCCAGCTCAACCGCGGCCGGGCGTTCTTCGCCTCGCCCGACAATCTCGGCGAGTTCGTGCTCGCCGACTACATCCGCAACCGCCGTCGCCGCGTGCGCTGAGCCGCGGCGCGGCCGTTGCCGCCTGATTTTGGAGAGCCTTGCCATGTCTACGCCTTTCTTTATCCGCGGCCTGCCGCGCCGCTTCGGGCCGCTCGCGCTCGTCCTCTGCCTGGCCACGTTTCTCGCCCTGCCGGCCGCGCACGCCGATGACCACGGCGAGACCGTCCGCACCCTCAAGCAGACCTTCTTCGCCGGCGACGTCGAGACGCTCGAACTCGACCTGACCTTCGGCGACATCGTGGTCGAGGGCAGCCTGCGGCGCAGCGTGCGCGTCGAGGTGGTCGTGACGTGCAACGACGAGCTGACGGAGTCGGAGTGCCGTCGCTACGCCGATCGCCTGGCGCTGCGCGCGCGCACCAAGCGCGACCGCCTCGATCTCGGCCTGCGCGGCACGCCGCGCGCGCGCATCCAGGGCCTGCGCGCCGAGATGCGCATCCAGATGCCGCGCCGCCTCGGCCTCGAGATCGATCAGCGCGCCGGCAGCGCGACCGTGCGCGACGTCGCCGGCGACATCGAGATCGACGGCGGCTCACTCGACGTCGAGGTCAGCCGCACCCAGTCGAAAACCAGCATGGTCGCCATCGACCTCGCCGTCGGCGACGGCGTGCTCCACACCGCCGACGGCGCCAAGCAGGATCTGTCGGGCTTCCCGCGCTCGCTGCGCTGGCGCGGCGACGGCGAGAGCAAAATCGAGATCGATCTCGCCGGCGGCCAGGTCACGGTTCGCCTGACATGAGCCGCGCGCGCCCGAACCGGCGCGCCGCCATCGCGTTCGCTCCGCCAGCCGCCCTGCTGGGGCTCGGTCTGCTGCTGCTCGTCGTTGCGGCCTGCGGCGGTCCGATCGCGGACGACAGCGATTCGGCCCTCCAGCGCGAGCCGCTGCTGCCCGCGCTGAGCGCGGGTGCGTTCGTGCCCGCGGTGCGCCTCGCCGACTTCGCCGCCAAGCCTCCCGACGACGCGGCCGCTCAGCGCGGCGAAGCCGACGTCGACGCCTTTCCCTACTGGCTGCCGCAGCCGGCTCAGCTCGACGACGGCTGGGGCTTTCACGACCACACCGGCCGCTGGGCCGTCGGCGCGCGCGCGACCCTGACGATCGCCGCCCCGGCCGACGACGCGCGCGAGCTGGTGCTGGTCTACTACCTGCCGCCGACCGGTGACGAAGCCGGCGCGAACGGCGTCGTCACGTCGCGCACGCTGCGGATCGAGGCCGAGGGCCGCGACGCCGGCACGGCGACGCTGCGCGCCGACGTCGACACCGTGCGCGTAACCCTGCCACCACCGCCCGCCGACGCGCCGCGCGTCGACGGCACCGGCGAGATCCTGCGTCGGCTAACGCTGCATCACGACGTCGACTACGAAGCGCCGCTCGGCAGCTTCACGCACGCGCTGGCGCTGCGCCAGCTTGCGCTGGTCGCGCCGGGCGCGGCCCTGCCGCCGACCTGGTCGGCATCCGCGCCCGCGGCCAAGGTCGACGACGAGCGCAACGCCCTCTATCTTCTGGGCGACGGCACCTACATCGCGCCGCTGCGCCTGCCCGACGATCCCGACGCGTCGCTGCGCGCGACCCTGCGCGGCGACCGCGACGCCCAGCTGTCGGTCGCGCTGCTCGACCTGGCCGAGGGCCGGCATCGTCCGCTCGGCGCGGTCACGGTGCAGGACGACGGATCGCTGCGCCTGCGCCTGGCCGACGCCGGACTGCCCGCCGGCAGCGACGCGCTGCTGCTGCTGCGCGCAAGCGGCCTGGCCGACGACGCGCGCCTGGCGCTGCAGGATCCGCACATCGCGCGTCCTTCTGCAACAGGCGATCCGGTCGCGCCGGCCGACGACGCGGCGGTCGCCGACGCGGCCACGCCGTCGGCCGACGCCGAGCCGGCCGATGGCGGTGCAGCCGGCGGCGACGCGCGGCCCAACCTCGCGCTGATCGTGCTCGACGCCGCGCGCGCCGACAGCTTCGGCGCCTACGGCTACGAACGCGACACCTCGCCGTTCATCGACGCCCTGGTCGACGAACGCGGTCTCGTCGTGCGCTGGGCCTACAGCGAATGCGCCAGCACCTTCTGCTCGATGCCGCACATGTTCACCGGCATGCCGATGCTGCCGATCGGCCGCGTGTTCGAGGCGCGCCGGCTGTCGGACGACGTGATCAGCTTCGTCGAGCAGCTGCGCGACGCCGGCTATCGCACGGTCGGCATCTCGGGCAATCCCAATCACGCCGTCGCCCGCAACACCCATCAGGGCTTCGAAATCTTCCACGAGATGTGGCTCGGCTTCGCCCCCGCCGATCGTGCGCGCCGCGATCCGTTCCGCCTCTCGGCGCGCGCGATCGAAGAGATCCAGGCCGCATCAGACGATCCGCGCCCGCTCTTCCTGATGCTGCACTACGTGCCGCCGCACGAGCCCTACGAACCCAAGCCCGCCTACGATCTCTTCACCGATCCCAACTACGAAGGGCCGGTCGAGTGGGGCCAGCTGATGAAGCCGTTCCGCGACGGTCAGATGACCCTCGAGGCGGACGACGTCGTGCAGCTCAAGGCGCTCTACGACGGCAACCTGCGCATGGGCGACGCCGCCACCGCCGAGGTGCTCGACGCGCTGCGCGCCGCCGATCGCTTCGAGGATGCCGGCATCCTGATCACCGCCGACCACGGCGAGGCGTTCCTCGAGCACGGCGAGCAGGGCCACAACACCACGGTCTACGACGAGATGATCGAGGTGCCGTTCATCCTGCGGCTGCCGCCCGGCGTCGACGTCGATCGGCTCCAGGCCGAACGCCACGTCAGCCTCGCCGACGTCGGCCCGACCTTCCTGACGCTCGCCGGCCTGACGCCGCCGCCGGCCAACGAGGGCGTCGATTTACTCGATCCGGCCCGGCGCCCAGCGGCGCATCAGCCGCGGATGCTCTTCCACCGCACCCAGGGCGCGGCGCGGCCGTCGTTCGCCGCGCACACCGCGCGCTGGAAAGCGATCGTCCGCCCGGCGCTGCGCCAGCAGGCGCTCTACGACAAGACGGGCGATCCCGGCGAGCTGACCAACGTGATGCTCACCCAACCGCATCTCTTCGCCGGCCTCGCCCTCGCCCTCGACGCCCACCGCGCCGAAGCGGCCAGCCGCGGCGACGACGTCGCCGCCGACGTGCCGCTCTCGCAGGAGGACATCGACGCGCTGCGGGCGCTCGGCTATACCCAGTAGCCGCCGCCTCAGCGCGGCGCCGCGTCGACCAAGAATTCGACGGCCGTCGCGACCTGCGCGATCAGGTCCTCCGCCGGCGTGCGGAAGCGGATCTCCCGGCTGGTCGACGGCGCGTCGGGACCGGCCGGTTCGACCAGCTCGAGGGTGATCTCGAGCTGGTCGGTGCCATCGGCGCGCGCATAGTGGCCGCGCAGCGTCGCGGCGTCGGCGCGCCCGTCGACGATCACGTAGCCCAGCTCGCCGAGCTGCTGGCGCAGGCGGGTGCGCAGCAGGGTCGCCACCCAGCCGAGCCCGTCCTCGCCGCTGCGGTCGTCGAAGCTGCCCAGCTGCAGCGCGGACGCGGCCGTCGACGGCGCGGCCATCCCCGTCGACGCCGTCTGCGGCATCGCGCCGGCGGCGGCCGACGGCGCGGTCGCGCGTCCCAGCCACCAGCCCACACCCACCAACAGCAGCGCCGCGAGCAGCGCCAGCCCGATCCGCACACCAGGCCGATCGCGCAGCGGCGCGGATCGCGCCGGCGCGTCGAGGGCGCGCACCGCGTCGGTCATGCTCGGGAAACGTTCGTCGGCCTCGCGCGCCAGACAGCGCAAGATCGCACGCTCCCAGTGCGCGGGCAGATCCCGCCGCCAGCGGCGCGGCGACATCGGCGCCTCGCTCAGCCGTCGCGTCGCCACGTCGACCGCCTGGCCGCCCTCGAACGGCACGTGGCCGGTCACCATCTCGTAGAGCACGATGCCGAACGCATATTGATCGGCCGCCGGTCCGAGGCTGTCGCCCCGCACCTGCTCGGGCGCCATGTAGGCCGGCGTGCCCACCACCATGCCGTCGAGCGTCACCGCGCTCTGCAGCGTGGCGTTCGACAGGCTGTCGTCGCGCCGCGCCAGGCCGAAGTCCGCGATCACCACCCGCGGCGTGGCCGCATCGCTGCTGCCGCGCTCGACCAGCATGACGTTGGCCGGCTTGAAGTCG
Source organism: Acidobacteriota bacterium (assembly GCA_039025295.1). GTDB lineage: Bacteria > Acidobacteriota > Thermoanaerobaculia > Multivoradales > J023 > JBCCOR01. Next base: position 1,775 of record JBCCOR010000066.1, on the reverse strand, counting down.
CGATGCACCACACCAACGCGATGGGCGGCATCGAGGCCGTCGGCCATCTGGCGGGCGAGCGCCAGCGCCACGTCGAACGGCATCGGCCCGGTCTGCGCCATGCGCTCGGCCAGGTTCACGCCGCGCAGCAGCTCCATGGTGAAGAAGCGGGTCGGCAGCGCATCGGACGGCTGAGGCAGCTCGCCGACGTCGAAGATGCGGCAAACGTTGCGATGGGTGACGCGACGGGCGAGCAAGATCTCACGCCGAAACCGGCGGTGGACGCGGGCGTCGTCGGCCGCGTGATCGCGCAGAATCTTGAGCGCGACGGTCTCCGAAAGATCCTCGTCGATCGCCTCGTAGACCTCGCCGACGCTGCCTGCGGCGAGAAAACGCACGATGCGGTAGCGGCCCGCCAGCCGCGCGCCGGGCGCAAAACTGGCGTCGGCCGCGGGCGAAGCGCGCGGCGTACCATCGGCAGCGTGCACCGGTGAGCGTGTCGAGTCGTCCATACATCGCATCCTATCGAGGATCTCCGACGGACCGATCGCACAGGTCAACCCCACCGAAGCGCACACCCGTGGGATACTGACCGCGTTTCATCCTTCCACGCATGCCGCGCTCTCTTTTCTGGAGGCTCATCCCCCATGATCCAGCCCATCGCCCACCGCCTTTCGATCCGCCTGCTGCTGCTCCTCGCACTCGCCGTGCTGCTCGCCGCCTGCGGACCGCCCGAGCCGCCGGGCACCGACGAATACGTCGAGCGTATGGCCGAGGAGCACGCCGACGACAAGCCGGTCGTCGGCGCGCTGCCCAGCGACACCAGCCAGGCATCGCTGGCGGTGACCGAAGCCAGCGTCACCTTCCCGAGCGCCGACGGCACGCCCGTGGCCGCCTTTCTCGCCCAGCCTGAGAATCCCGCCGTGCCCGCGCCGGGCGTGATCGTCATCCACGAATGGTGGGGCCTGAACGACAACATCCGCGACATGGCCCGCGCGCTGGCCAAGCAGGGCTACGCCGCGCTGGCGGTCGATCTCTACGCCGGCCAGGTGGCCGACGCGCCCGACGCCGCACGCGCGCTGATGCAGGGGGCCATGGAGCAGGCCGAAACGCTGCGCGCCCATCTGCGCGGCGCGAACACCTACCTGCGCGACACGCTCGGCGCACCCACCGTGGGCTCGATCGGCTGGTGCTTCGGCGGCGCCTGGAGCCTCGACACCGCCATCGCGCTCGGCGGCGACCTCGACGCTGCGGTCATCTACTACGGCCGGGTCGAAACCGACGAAGCCCGCCTGGCGACGATCGAGGCGCCGATCCTCGGCCACTTCGGCAGCGTCGACCAGGGCATTCCGCTCGAGCAGGTGCGGGCCTTCGAGGCGGCGATGAACAAACTCGGCAAGAACGCGGCCGTGCGCATCTACGAGGGCGCCAATCACGCCTTCGCCAATCCCTCGGGCACGATGCATGACCCTGCAGCGGCCGAGCAGGCGTGGCAGCTGACGACCACCTTCTTCGCCGACCATCTCCTCACCAGCGCCAGCGACCAGGCGCCCAGCACCGACCCGTCGGGCGGGACCTGAGCGCCTACGCAGCGCCGGGCGGATCGGTGACGCGGGTCGCGACCAGGGCGTCCGACGCCGCGCGCCGCACCCGCCAACCCGCTTCGACCACCAGGCTCGCGTGATCGTCGACGACGATCAGCGGGCCGTCGTGCGCCCGATCGCGCGCGAGCGCGGCACGGGCGATCACCGTCCAGCCGCCGCGATCGGCGGCGGCGCGCGCCGCGTCGTCGTCGG
>JBCCOR010000065.1:0-12258 GCA_039025295.1 Acidobacteriota bacterium | reverse complement strand
GAACCGGAAGAAATAGTCTTCGAGATGGCTCGGCCGAATCGAGAACGCCAGGCCTTGGTCGCGACAAACCTCCAGCAGTGCGGAAATCTCGCTGTCCGTCGGCTCCTGCGCCAGGAACAGCCGGTGCGCCTGCGGATTCGTCTTCTGGAAGGTCGATCCGGGAACGATGCGCGTGAACGCTTCCTCGGATGCGTCCCAGCGATGATCGGTGCGCTTGGTCTCGAGGGTGACGGTGGTGACGCCGGCCCGGCTGACCAGTTCGGCCGGCGTCGTGTCTTCGAGAAGCTTGCCCTGATGCAGCGCCAGAACGCGGGTCGCCCGGTTCTCGACCTCGAACATGTCGTGGCTGATGAAGAGCACGGTCAGCGGCGTCGCGTAGGCCGACGGGGCCAAGTACGACCACAGCTCGGTCTGGGCGTTGACGTCGAGGCCGTTGGTCGGCTCGTCCATCAGCAGCAGGCTGGGGCGGTTGATCAGCGCGCAGCCGAGTGCGACGCGACGCTGCTGGCCGCCGGACATCATGGCCGTTCGCTTGTCGAGCAGCGCCGGGAGACCGAGCCGTTCGAGCCACGCTTGGAAATCGGCGTCGTTCCAATCAACGCGCGTTTTCGAGAGCTTGGCCTGGAGCGTGAGCGATTGCTTGGTGGTCGCGTAGGGGTCGAGCCAGTCTTCTTGCGGCAGGAAGCCGATGGCGCCGTCGACCGAGACCGCCTGGCCTTCGGCGTTCGAGAGCAGTCCGACCAGGCACTTCAAGAGGGTCGATTTGCCCGCGCCGTTGGCGCCGATCACGGCGACGACTTCGCCTTGGTCGACGGTGAAGCTCAGATTTTGCAGGGCCGCATCGCTGTCGTCGCGATAGCGAAAGGAAAGATCGTCGATTTGGACGACAGCGCGCGTTGCGTCCATAGGTTGCTTCATTCCCGACATAGAGCTTTTTTGCCAAAAGCAGCGATGATGCGTGCTTCGGATCGAGCGTACGCTGGTGATCTGGACAGACGGGACCGTGCTTCGGCGGTGATGGAAGCGCTAAGGACGTGCATGACTGGAATCGAGACCGAGCACTGGAGAAACTCGGTGAGCGCGGCTGCGACGAGGGGCGGGCGCGTTCGTTGCCTGGGGATGGGGCGCACGTAGACCGTGCCATGGCAAGGACGACACCTTGCCATGGCACGGTCTACGAAGATGGCTCAGCAGGACGTACAGCAACTCGAAGAGCGCCAAATAACCGCCGCGTACTCGTCGTCGCTGGCGAGATCTTCGGTGTCGATGACCTCGATGGCCCAATCGTCGTCGTTGCTTTCCTGGACGTTCACAGTTTCGGTTTCGTTCACAGTGTTGCTCCTAACTATCAGTTCGTTGCAGAGAAACGGCCCTTGTCGTCAAGCGGCCTCAATTACCTCTGACGAGGTAAACACAAAACATTGTCGAGCGACGTATTCGAATCGATCGCGCGACAAGCTGGGGCAAATCTGCGCCATCTCGTGGAACAGCAGCGTGGTGCCCAGTGCTATACCGAAAAGCATGTAAACACCTTTCAGTTCTTGTATTTATTCAGGAATTTGAAGTCTACACGAAGGGCCTATGGATGTCCAGGCGCTCGGTGGCGGCGCTCGGCGACCCGCGCCGGCTGTGTGCGCTCAGGGCTTCTCGGTGCGTCGCAGGCGGACGGCGACGTGATCGGCCATCCAGGCCGCAGGTGAAAGCCGCTCGAGCGCGCGGTCGGCGCCTGCCAGCGCGCGCATCAGGCGCGGACGCGTCTCCATCCAGCCGGCCGCTTCCGAAACTGGCACGGCGATGCCCACGCCACGCGTCGTGATCACCTCGAAGCCCGCGTGCCGCGCCAAGCGCCGCAGCCGGCCGGGTGTGACGTAGCGGATGCGCAGATCGCGCCACGGCACGCCGCCCGGTCGCAGGCGCCGGACCGCCGACCGCAGCCGACCGCGCAGGCCGAACCACAGCCATTCGCTCACGACGAAGCGTCCCATCACCACCACCACCGCATCGGCGCCGGGATGGAGCAGGAGCGCCAGTCCGCGCAGCACCGCGCCGAGGTCGTCGACGCAGTTCAGGACGCCGAAGTTCGACAGCGCGCCGTCGAAGCGCAGCGGCTCGTCGGCCGCGAGCGCGAACGTGCCCGTCCAGTCGCCCGAGGTCTCGCCGTCGAACGCGGAATCGTCGTCTCCGAGCGCGCCCAGGCCCAGCACGGCCGGATCGATGCGGCCGCGCTGCAGGAAGACCGGATCGGCCAGGCGGTTGGCGTCGAACGCGCGGAAGGCCACGCGCGCGGCGTGCGGGCCGCCTTCGATCGCGAAGCGCGCCGCCGCGAGCATGCCGGGCGAGGCGTCGGTGGCGAGTACCTGCAGGCCGCGCGCGGCCAGACGCTGCGCGTCGACGCCCGTGCCGCAGCCGAGCTCGAGCACCTGACCGCCGGCGGGGAAGCAGTCGTCGACGAGGCGCCAGACCGCGCGACGCTGCGCGCGGCCGACGGCCGTGCGGGTGAAGTCGTCGTCGTACGACGGCGCCAGCGCGTCGAAGGGATGCGCGTTCATCGATGCGGCGGGCGGCACGGTGGGCGCCCGAATCCGATCGCGATCAGGTCGCGGGCGCGGTGTCGTCAGCCGTTGCGTCGTCCGCTGCGTCGTCGTCAGCAGCCTTGTCGCCCGCGGGATCGCCGTTCGGGTCGGCCGCCGCGCTGGCGCCTGTCGGCACGGCTGCGTCGTCCGGTTCGGGCGCGTCGTCGGCGTCGTCGACCTCGTCGGTCTCCGGCTCGACCATCCGCGGGGTCGCTTCGAGATAGCGCAGCAGCTGATCGACGCGGTAGCCGCTGACCTCCTCGGCGAGGGCGAGCAGCTGATGGACGCCCGACGCGGCGCGCAGCGCCGGCACCGGATCGCGCGCGTCGTCGGATGCCGACGGCTCGTCGGCGCGCGCCAGCGCGGTCGCGGCGCGCGTCGCCAGCACGATCCACTGCGCGGTGGTGAACGCCTCGCGGTTGAACCACGTGATGCCGTCGTACTCGTTGACCTCGAGCGCGCCGCGCGCGTCGTCGCGCGCGAACCAGCGTCGCGCGAGCCTCTCGGCCACGCCGCGGTGCTCGACGTCGTCGCCGGGCGCATCGTCGTCCTCGATCGCATCCGCTGCATCGTCGGGCGCGTCGTTGTCGGGCGCATCGTCGTCGGGCGCGGCGTGGGCGAGATCGTCGGCCGCGGTCGCCAGGCTGACCGCCGACTCGAGCCGGCGCGCGGTGTCGTGCTCGACGCCGAGCTCGCGCAGCGCGTCGCCGATCAGCGGCAGCAGCAGCCAGGTCGACGCCACCGCGTGACGCGCGCCCGACGCCGGACGCGGATCCTGCAGATCGCCGAGGCGGTGAACCAGCGCCCAGCCGATCAGCGCCAGCCAGGGCGCCTCGTCGGCGATGTAGCGATGTGCCGGTGCGCTGCCGGCTTGTTCGGCGCCGTCCGCGTCGGTCGCGTCGGCCCCGTCGTCCGCGTCAGGATCGAGATCGACCAGGGTCGTGGCCGCATCGTCCTCGTCGCCCGCGCCGCGCAGCAGCGCGCGCACGACCCGCAGGGCCTCGTCGGTGGCGGCGGCGTCGGCCAGATCGGCCGGCGGCGGCGGCGGCGTGACCAGCAGGCGGCGCAGGATCGTCTCGACCAGGGCGCGGATATCGCTCGCCAGGGTCGCGTCGTCGGGCGGCGCGGGCGCTTCGTCCGCCGGCGGCAGATGCGGACGCACCTCGCTGGCGACCCGCGCCAGGCGACGCTCGAGATCGTCGAGCGCCATGTCGAGGGTCTCGACCCGACCGCCGTGCGTGCCGACATCCTCGGCCAGCGACGGGCGATGCTCGATGATTGCCGCGCGCAGCAGGCGGCGCAGCAGATCGGCCTGCACCACGTCGCGCACCGGCGCCTGCACCGGCTGCACGCGCAGGCCGTAGAGCGCCTCGTCGATGCTCGGCACACCGTGGCCGCGCAGCGATTCGTAGAGTCGGCGCACCTCGCGGCCGGGGCCATCCTCGAGCGTGCGGAAGTCGAGCAGCACGCGGCACTCGTAGGCCCCGAGATCGACCTCGAGACCGCGCGTGTGCAGCTCGACGCTCGGGCGCAGGAACTCGAGGCCGCTGCGCAGATCGCGGTAGGCGTAGAAGAGATCGTCGCCGCCGCGCAGACGCAGCGCCTCGGCGAAGGTGCTGTGGGTCATGCGGTCGGCCTGGGTGTCGCGCTTGGGCGTGGCCGCGTGAATGCGGCCGCGCACGTGGTGGTACCGGTTGTGGTAGAGCACCACGCCTATCTGCGGGCCGTCGGCGGTGTCGACGCGGTTGCTGTAGGCGAAGACGTCCTCGTGCACGTGGCCGTGACCGTCGATCACGTCGTAGAGCTGGAAGTTGGCCGACTCGGCGAAGAGATGACGGCGATGCATGAGCGGCACGATCTCGCGCTCGTGGCGCTCGACCATGTGACCGTCCTCGTCTTCGTTGTGGTACGCCCGCTGGTACTCCATGCCGTATTTCTCGGCCAGGCCCTCGAACTGGCCGTGGCCGAACATCGGCAGGCCCGGCAGCGTGACCATGACCGTGCAGATGCCGAAGTATTTGTCGCCGCGGCCGAACTGATGGACGGCGGTCTCCTCGTCGGGGTTGGTCAGGAAGTTGACGAAGCGCTTGAGGATCTCGGGGTCGAAGGCGAGCGTGTTCTTGATCGAGGCGCGATATTTCTGGTTGTGCTCGTCGCGCATCATGTGCATGAACGCGCTGTTGTAGACGCGGTGCATGCCGAGGGTGCGGACGAAATAGCTCTCCATCAGCCAGAACGCCTCGGCGAGCAGCAGCGTGTCGGGCACCTCGGCCTGGATGCGGTCGACCACCTCGCGCCAGAACTCCTCGGGCATGAGGCGTTCGAACTCGGCGCGCGTCAGGCCGCGCTCGGCGCGCGACGGGATGTCGCCGCCCGCGCCTGGCGGCGGGTACCACAGCCGCTGGACGTGCTGCTTGGCGAGCGTCATCGCGGCGTCGAAGCGGATCACGCGAAAGCGGCGGGCGACGTCGAGGATGGTCTGGATCACCGCCTCGCGCGCGGTGCCGTTGAGGTAGTCGATCTGCGCGGTGTCGTTCCACGGCATGCTCGTGCCGTCGTTGCCGTGGTAGATGTAGCGCGTGTGGCCGGTGGCGTTGTCGCGCCGCTGGAAGACCACCGCCGCATCGGTGCGGTCGTAATAGTGGTCTTCGATGCGCACGCTGAAGCGCGCGTCCTGCGAGAGATCCTCGCCGGTGAAGCGGTAGTTCGGATAGGGCGACTCGTCGGACCCCAGGAACCACTCGGGATGCTCGGCCATCCAGTCGCTGTCGATGCCGGTGTGGTTGGGCACCATGTCGCACGCCAGCCGGATGCCGCGGCGCCAGGCGCGATGCTGCAGATCCTCGCGCGCCGCCTCGCCGCCCAGCCGCTCGGCGAGGCGGTAGCTCTTGAGCGAGTAGGCCGAGGCGGCGGCGTCGGGATTGCCGCACAGCTGCTTGATGCGCTGCGACGCGCGGCTGCGTTCCCACAGGCCGATCAGCCACAGGCCGGTGACGCCCCACGAGGCCAGGCGATCCAGCTCCTCGTCGGGAATCTGGTCGAGGCGCTCGATCGGACGCTGATAGCGCTTCGACAGCTGGTCGAGCCACACATAGGTGTTCTTGGCCAGCATCAGCAGCTCGGGCATCCAGCTGCGGTCGTCGGTGAAGCGCGCTTCGTCACTCGCCTCGACCAGGCCGTCGGGACCGTGCTGGAGCAGATGGTCGAAGCGCATCACCCGCGGCGGCGGCGGCCCCGGCGGGCCGCCGCCACCCTGGGTGAACGGACGCTGCTCTTCCTTGATCAGGTCGAGGCCGATCAGCAGGCGGTCGATGCCGCCGAGCAGGCCGTCCTCGCCCAGCAGCTCGCGCACCAGCTCGCCGAAGTGCGCGAGCAGATAGCGCAGCTGGCCATCGACCGAGTGCGGCGACGCGTCGATCGGCGCCTGCAGCAGCAGGAAGAGATTGCCGCCGCCGCGGAAGCCGGGCGCGTCGGCGAAGAAGTCGGTCAGGCTGGCGATCATCTCGCGGTAGCCCGTGTCGAGCTCGAGCTGCTGATCGTCGAAGAGCTCGCGGAACGGAGCGAAGGCCGGATTGCGGAACGCCAGCCAGAGCATGATCATCTCTTCCAGGACGATCTCGGTATTCGGCACGTCGGCGCTGCGCGTGGCGAGATAGGTCGCGGCGTCGATCTGGCCGCGATAAACCGCGGTCGGCGGGAAGAGCTGGACGAAGCGCAGCAGCGCCCGATCGACCGCCTCGCCGCTGAAGCGACGGCGCAGGAAGGCCAGCGCCCGGCCCATGATGTTGGCGGTCTCCGCGCGCTCCTGGCGGTAGCGGGCGAGCAGGCGATGCATGAACTCGTGCAGCAGGCCCAGGCTGTAGAGCTGGCCGGCGTAGGCGGTCGGCTCGGCGTCGTCGGCGAGGTTGCGCTGCGCGTTGAGCGTCTGCACCAGCCGTCGGACGGTCGGCAGATCGGTCAGCAGCGCGCTGCCCGAGATGGAGAAAAGCGAATCGTCGAGGCCGTAGCGATCGCGCGCCTGGCGCGCGACGTGCAGCTCGAAGCGGGGATGCTCGAATCGGTAGGCGTCGTTCACAGTTTTTGTGGTTCGGGGTGGACGTCCGGGGCGAAGCGCGCGCAGCCGTCACGACAGGACGTGAAGGACGGCAGCAGCGACACAAAAACGCAAGGAAATCAAGCGCAAGCTACCACAGTCGCCGGCGCGTAGGTGGGCGAACCAGCAAGAACCGCAGGCGGTGACGGCGGCGGCGAACGGTCGGCGCGGCGGCCGACTGTCGGCTTTCTGTACAGGTTCGTCCGGCGGCGCGCATCGCGCGTGGAGCGGTGCGACCGCCTCTTCGGCTCGGCGTAGTTGCGCTGTCTACTGGGGGTTTCCCCCGCTTCTGCGGGAATCGTGGATGCAACATCGATTCCGTGAAGGGCTTGAAGGATATTGGACAGTGTTTCGTGCGCGAGAGTTCGATGGTACGCTCGCCAAGTTACGAGTCCCTTAACGCTGCGTTCATCTCGTTTTCGCCCTTGCGTGCTCCGTGCATCGGGCTGATCTCGTGCGCGCAGCGGTCATCGATCCGCAGCGAGGACAGACGTTGGTTCAGCGATCCCAGACGACATCCCGACGGTTTCCCCCGGCGTGCGGGGCGGCGCCTCGGCCCTGGCAGTGGCTGGCGCCTGGCGCCCGCGTGCTACTCCGCGCCGGCCCCAGCGCGGCGGGCCCGGGCGCTTCGCCCGCGGCCGAGACGGCCACCGCGGCCGAGACGGCCACCGCGGCCGAGACGGCCGCCGCCGCGCCGGCAGCGAGCGCGGCGCCGGTGACGGTGGCGCCGCAGCAAGACTGGGCCGACTCGATTCTCTACTTCGTGATCATCGACCGCTTCGCCGACGGTGATCCGACCAACAACCGCGACGTCGACCGCAGCGCCAAGGGCACCTTCTACGGCGGCGACCTGCGCGGCCTGCGTCAGCAGCTCGACGAGCTCGCCGATCTCGGCGTGACCGCGATTTGGATCACGCCGGTCGTCCAGCAGATCCCGGGCTTCGTCACCGGCGCCGGCTTCCCCGACTGGGGCTACCACGGCTACTGGGCCGATGACTTCAACGCCATCGATCCGCGCTTCGGCACCGAGGCCGAGCTCAAGGCGCTGGTCGGCGACGCCCACGCCCGCGGCATGAAGGTGCTGCTCGACGTGGTCTACAACCACCCGGGCTACGAGTCGCGCTACACCAAGGGCGCCTACCGCAGCTGGGTGCGCACCGGCGGCAACGGCGGCTGCGGCAGCGATCCGCTGACCGAGTGCATGGCGGGCCTGCCCGACTTCTTCACCGAGCGTGAGGACATCGCCGACTACCTGATGGACGCCCATTTCGGCCTCGCCGAGCGGGTCGGGCTCGACGGCTTCCGCCTCGACACGGTCAAGCACGTCGACCATCCGTTCTGGCAGACCCATCGCGCCCGCGCCAAAGAGCGCTTCGGCGACGATTTCTTTCTGCTGGGCGAGGTCTGGGGCGGCAGCGCCACGGTGCTCGATGCCTGGTTCGTCAACGACGAGATGGACGCCGGCTTCGACTTCGGCTTCAAGGGCAGCGCGCAGGCGTTCGTCCAGGGACGCGGGCGCGCGGTGGCGTTCAACCGCTATCTCGAGAAGCGCCACGCGGTGCGCGACGGCTATCACCTGGCGCACTATCTCTCGAGCCACGACGTGCCGGGCGCGCTCTGGGAGCTCGGCGAGAACATGGCGCAGTTCCGGCTGACCGCGCTGCTCAAATTCACCGCCCTCGGCATTCCGACGATCTACTACGGCGAGGAGGTCGGACGCCTCGGCGGCGACTGGCCCGCGAACCGCAGCGCCATGCCCTGGGGCGATCGCGGCATCCTGCCCGGCAAGGATCTGCCGCGCGACGAAAACCTGCGCGACTTCTACAAGACGCTGATCCAGACGCGTCGCGATCATCCGGCGCTGTGGCGCGGCGCGCACGAGGGCCTGGTGTTCGAACAGGACGTCTACGCCTTCCAGCGGCTCGACGCGGCGAGCGACGACGCGGTCGTCGTCGTCGTCAACCGCAGCCCCGACGTAACCCATACCGCGACCGTGCCGCGTCCCGAACGCTGGGCCGGCGCGGCAACGGTCGTCGATGCCCTGACCGGCGACACGGCGCGCGTCGAAGGCGACCAGCTCATGATCGAGCTGCCGCCGCTCGGCGGTCGCATCCTGGTGCCTTCGGCGGGCTGACGCGGCCGTCACCGCACGCCGCATCGATCTGCATGCACGGACCACTCTGCACCCACTGACCAGCCTTCTACGCGCGATCGAACCACTGAGGAGAGTACGACGGTGTCCAACGTCACGTTCAACCAGGTCTGCAAACGCTACGGCAGCGTTTCGGTCATCGAGGGATTGGATCTCGAGATCCGCGACGAAGAGTTCATGGTCCTGGTCGGACCCAGCGGCTGCGGCAAGTCGACCGCGCTGCGGATGATCGCGGGCCTCGAGGAGATCTCCGACGGCACGATTTCGATCAACGGCCAGGTGGTCAACGATCTGGCGCCCAAGGAACGCGACATCGCGATGGTCTTCCAGAGCTATGCGCTCTATCCGCACATGACCGTGCGCGAGAACATGGCGTTCGGGCTCAAGATTCGCAAGATGGACCCGGCCGACATCGACCGCCGGGTCAACGAGGCAGCCGAGATCCTCGGCCTGACCCAGCTGCTCGATCGCAAGCCGGCGCACATGTCGGGCGGCCAGCGCCAGCGCGTCGCCGTCGGCCGCGCGATCGTGCGCAAGCCGCGCGTCTTCCTCTTCGACGAGCCGCTCTCGAACCTCGACGCCAAGCTGCGCGTCCAGATGCGCGCCGAGATCAGCAAGCTGCAGGGCCGGCTGAAGACGACCACGGTCTACGTCACCCACGATCAGGTCGAGGCGATGACGATGGGCCATCGCATCGCGATCATGAAAGACGGTTTCCTGCAGCAGATCGGCACCCCGCTCGAGGTTTACGAGGAGCCGCAGAACGTTTTCGTGGCGACCTTCATCGGCACGCCACCGATGAACTTCTTCTCCGCGACGGTCGGCGGCGGCGGCGACCGGATGATCGGTGCGTCGATCGAGCTGCCGACGCCCGAGGCGACGCGCGCCGCGGCCAAGCAGCACGACGGCGGCGAGATCCTGGTCGGCGTGCGCCCCGAGAACCTGATCGACGCCGCCTCGGGCGGTCGCGGTCCGACGGCGCCGGTGAAGGGCGTCGCGGAGATCGTCGAGCCGCTCGGTCACGAGGTGCTGGTGCACACCCGCATCGGCGACGACCTGCTGGTGGCCAAGGTCGATCCGAGCCGCACGCCGCGCGTCGGCGACGAGCTCGATCTGATCGTCGAGCTCGACAAATTGCGCATCTTCGACCGCTCGACCGAGCGTCGTCTGGGCGCCTGAACGCTTTGATCCGACATCCCCACATCGACGTATCCCTTTCCACGCACCCGAGGAGAACACCCATGCGAGCCTCCCTTCTGCGCCTGCTGATCGCCGTCGCGATGATCGCTCTGATGCTGCCGGCCGCCGTGGCCGCCGAGACCGAACTGGTCATCTGGCACGCCTACCGCGGCGAGGAGAAGACCGCCTTCGAGAAGGTCGTCGAGATGTTCAACGCGGCGCACGACGGCATCACCGCCAAGACGCTGGCCGTGCCCTACGACGCCTACGCCGACAAGATCAGCGCCGCCGTGCCGCGCGGCAAGGGTCCGGACGTCTTCATCTTCGCGCAGGATCGCCTGGGCGGCTGGGTCGAGGCCGGCAAGACCGTCGAGCCGATCGACTTCTTCCTCGACGAGGAGATCGAAGGCCGCTACATCGGCACCACCCTCGACGCGATGACCTACCAGGATCAGGTCTACGGCCTGCCGATCAATTTCAAGGTCATCACGATGATCTACAACAAGGCGCTGGTGTCGAAGGTTCCGGCGACCTCGAAGGAGCTGGTCGCGGCGGCGCAGTCGATGACCAACGCCAACGCCGGCAAGTTCGGCCTGGCCTACTCCTACGCCGACTTCTACTACCACTCGGCGCTGATGAACGCCTTCGGCGGCGGCGTGTTCAACACCGAGCGCAAGCCGACCGTCGACCAGTCGGCCAACGCCAAGTCGCTCGAGCTGCTGATGAAGTGGTTCACCCAGGACAAGATCCTGCCGGCCGAGCCGTCGTCAGCGCTGATCACCAACCTGTTCAACGAAGGCCGCGCGGGCATCGTGTTCTCCGGCCCGTGGTTCCTGGGTGAGATCAAGGACTCGGTCGACTACGGCCTGGCGCCGCTGCCGACCCTCGACGAGGCCGGCGGCAAGCCGATGAAGCCGTGGATGACGGTCGAGGGCGCGTACATCGCCGAGCCGTCGGAGCACAAGGACGAGGCGTTCGAGTTCATCAGCTTCCTGACCGGCCTCGAGGCCGCCACCGTGATGGCGCTCGAAGGCGGTCAGACGCCGGCGAACGAGAAGGTCTACGACAACGCGAAGGTGTCCGGCGATCCGGTGCTGAGCGCCTTCCGCGCCCAGGTCGACAACGCTGTGCCGATGCCGAACTACGCGGAGATGACCATGATGTGGTCGCCGATGACCACTGCCATGAACACCATCGTTCGCCAGACCTCGACGCCGCAGGGTGCCCTCGAGACCGCGCAGTCCGAGGTCTCCGAGCGCATCGCGAACCTGCGCAAATAAGGCGGAACGACGACCGGCGATCGCCGGTCGCGGACGGCGTCCACCGTCATCCGCCGGCCGGCGATCGCAGCCCTGACTCCTTGGCGAGAACTCCCGAGACCTTTCGAGAACAGCTATGGTCCTCCACGAAGCCACCCATTCGTCCGATGATTCCGACGCGCCGCGCGGGGCGACCGCGCGCACGCTGGCGCTCGGCGTCGCACTCGGCCTGCTGCTCGGCGCCGGCCTGATCGCGCTGGTCACCAGCGCCGCGCGCGACGCGACCCGCCGCGCGGGCGTCGAACAGCAGTTGGTCGTCACGCAGTCGGCGCTGGTCGACCTGGTCAGCGCCGTGCAGCGGCAGGCGGAGCAGGGCGGCAGCGGCGATATCCAGGCCGCGCTGCTCGCCTACACCGAAGGCCACGAGGCCATCGACGAGGCGCGCGTGGTCAGCATCGCCAAGCGGCGACTGATCGCGTCGAACGCGCCGGCCGATCTCGCCGAGGGCGATCTGCCGTACCGCCTGCAGCGCAGGAACGAAGATCACAAAGTCTGGTTCGATCAGGGCCAGGCGCTGCGCGCGTCGGTCGAGGCCAACCGCGACGAAGGGCGGCTGTGGAAGGACGAGATCGAGATCGTGCGCAGCGAGGACGACGAGAGCGTCTTCACCCTCGCCGCGCCGCTCTTCGAATCGGACGCCGCCGACGCCAAGGTGACCGGCGTCGTGCTGGTGACCAGCTCGCGCGCGCCGCCCGCGCCGCCGAGCCTCCTGCTGCCGGCGCTGGGCGTGGCCGCGATCGGCGGCCTGATCGTCCTGCTGCTGGCGGGCGCGCTGGGATCGAACCGAACGCTGCAGATCGCGGCCGCGGCGCTGGTCACCCTGATCGGCCTGGCGGTCTTCGGCATGATGGCGCGCAGCGCGCTGGTCGAGGATCGGCTCGAGGCCGAGCGCGCGATCCAGACCCAGCTTGGCGATCGCGTCGGCGTAGCGGGTCTGCTCGG